>LUOC01000054.1 GCA_001626655.1 Fidelibacterota bacterium REDSEA-S14_B6
GTCATAAGGTCCGCTAGCCTCATCGCCTCGGATAGGTATTTTACATCGAAAGTCGCTTCGTACAGTTCAAGCAGTCCCCATGCAAAAAAGGCGTAGTCTTCGAGGTGGGCCGGGAGCGAAGCTTCGCCCTCCCGATACCGCTTCAGCAGTCGACCGTTTCTTGTCTTAAGATTCTCCATCACAAAATCCGCGGCGCTCATGGCGGCATCTGCGTAGGTGGTGTCGTTCAGAATCTGCGCCCCTTTTGCAAAAGCGGCGATCATGAGGCCGTTCCAGTCGGTGAGAATCTTGTCGTCTTTGAGAGGATGAATTCGCTCTTTTCTCACCGAGAACAACTTCTCGCGAAGCTCGTTCAGTTTTCCAATGAGCTCTTCAACTGCCACTCCTTTGGCCTCGGCAATCTCCTCGATCGGTTTTACCAGGTGAGGTATGTTGCTTCCGGTGGTACGCCCCGTGGCTTCGTCGCTGTAATTCCCCTCTTCGGAAAAATTGTACACCTCAGCGAACAGTCGCCCATCCTGGGCGCCGAGAATAGCCAAAACCTCTTCTTCCGTCCAGACGTAGAATTTCCCCTCTTCGCCCTCGCTGTCAGCGTCCTCGGCAGAGTAGAATCCGCCATCATCCGACGTCATGTCTCTGAGTACGTAGGTGAACACTTCCCGGGCGGTGGCCGCATAACTTTCGTCGCTGGTCACCTGATATGTCTCAAGATAGGCCATGGCGTTCATGGCCTGATCATAGAGCATTTTTTCGAAGTGGGGGAGAAGCCATTCTTTGTCAGTTGCATATCGGTGAAAGCCGAAACCGACGTGATCATAGATGCCCCCTTTTCTCATCGACTGCAAAGTCTTCTCCACCATCATGAGTGCAGTGGGGTCGCCTGTCCGTTTGTGGTAGCGCAGAAGGAAGGTGAGGTTATGGGCGGTAGGGAACTTCATCCGTCCCTCAAAGCCGCCGTGCTCGTCATCAAACCTTTGAAGAAACTGAGTGAAGGCGCTCTTGAGGGTCTCTTCAGTAAGCTCTTCAGTGCCGGCCGGGGAGAAGGAGTTTTGCAGATGATTGACAACCTGTTCGGCGGAGGCCAGAACATTGTCTCGCTCTTCCCGCCACATCTTGCCGAGCCGGGGCACGAGATCAAGCATTCCCATCCGTTGAAAGCGGCTCTCTCTTGGGAAATAGGTGCCAGCGAAAAAGGGCTTCTTGTCCGGGGTCATAACAATCGTAAGAGGCCAGCCGCCGCTTCCTGTCATCATCTGGCAGACAGTCATGTAAATGTTGTCGATGTCGGGCCGCTCCTCACGATCCACTTTGATGTTGATAAAGTTGTCATTCATTAGAGCGGCGACCGTGGTGTCCTCAAACGACTCGTGCTCCATCACGTGGCACCAGTGACACGTCGAATAACCGATGGAGAGAAATATCGGTTTGTCCTGAGCCTTCGCTGCTGCAAAAGCTTCATCGCCCCAAGGGTACCAGTCCACTGGATTATCTTTGTGCTGAAGGAGATAGGGGCTCTTCTCGCCTGCGAGTCTGTTCATCTTATTATCCTTAGTTGGCTGGCAACCGGTGGAGAGCACCGCAATCACGATTAGTCCACCTGCAAAAGTTCTTTTCCGCATCATCACTAAAATTAACTGCCCGCTTGTCCCTATCCAAGAGGTTGCTATTGTAATTCCTTCGGTAAGAAGGTAATTTCGCTCGCTGCCGCGGAGTGTCACGGCCCAAGAAGTTTCCCGATATTGATTAAGAGAGAGATATGCTGCACTTAACAGTCGTCGTCACCTACCTCCTCATTCTTGTGGGTGTGGGGGTCTACAAGTCCCGGAAGATCAAGACTCAGAGTGATTTCGCTGTCGCCGGCCGGAGCCTCACTCCGTGGATACTCGTCGGCACCATGCTGGCGACGTGGATTGGCACCGGCTCCATCCTCGGCAATGCCGGTAAGACTTACGAAACGGGGATGGCAGCTTTGATCCTTCCCATCGGCGGAACGCTCGGCATTCTGATCCTGACGCGAGTTGCAGGGAAGGTGAGAAAGTTCGAGAAGATCACAGTTCCGGAAATCCTCGGGGAGCGGTACGGCCCTTCCGCTCGTCTGCTAAGCCTTGTGGCGCTTGTGATGGCGTATATGGTGATTGTCAGCTATCAGTACAACGCGGGCGGCGCGGTACTCCAGACGGTGTTGGTCGACGCCGATGGACATTCTCTCGTCAGCATCGAGACAGGTACGATCATTGCCGCTGTTTTCATTATTCTCTACACACTATTGGCGGGGCTCCTCAGTGTCGCCTACACAGATGTGGGGAACGGAATCATCATGACGATCTCTCTGATTATCGCATTCCCGATTCTGTTGACAAAAGCCGGCGGTATGAACGGCATGGAGGCTGCCTTTGCGGAGATGGGAAAACCTGAGCATATGCAGTTCTTCGGCGTCTATTCCGGTCTGGACATCATCAACTTCTGTCTACCGCCATTTCTTCTTGTCCTCGGCGACGCCAACATGTATCAACGGTTCTCAGCAAGCAAGGACGCAAAGGGTGCGACCACAGCAACTTCCGTGCTCGTGTTGGCCGTGCTCCTCATTGAGCTCTTAATCATTGCATGTTCGTGGATCAGCGCCAGTCTGATCCCGGATGCAGAGTCAGGGCGATATGTCCTCATCTACGCCTCCCATACGCTGCTTCCGGCATTTCTCGGCGCCATTATGATGACCACCATCGTTGGCATTATCATCTCCACGGCGGACTCATTTCTTCTTGTGCCTGCCAATTCACTGGTGAGAGATGTATACCTCAATTACATTAATCCGCATGCGAGCGAAAAGAAGATTGTGTTTCTCAGCCGAGCTACCGTCCTTGTACTGGGGATTATCGCCTACGCCGTCTCACTGATTTTCGCACGTTCCACCACCGTCTTTGAGAAGGCACTCTACGCCTATACCATTTACGGCGCCGCAATTACACCTTCTCTCTTCGCCGCCTTTTTCTGGAAAGGGGCAACCAAAGCAGGAGCTGTCGCCTCCATTGTTTCAGGGACTGCCGTAACACTTATCTGGAAAGAGGCGACCTTCATCCGCCGCGTCATCCCGGAGAACATCTACGGAAATCTCGATGAAGTTCTGCCTGCCATAACAGTATCGCTTATCCTTCTGGTAGGCGTAAGCCTTCTGACTAAAGAAAAAGAGTAGTCGATGAAATCAGTGCTGGACAGACTTGTCAGTTTCCAGCTGAATCATCCTTGGCGCGTACTGGCGCTCGTGGCCGCTATTTCGGTCGCCGCCATTGCTGGCGCGTCGCGCGTTCAGTTCGACTTCACTATCGAGAATCTCTTTCCGGAAGACGATCCGGAAGTGGACGCATATTTCGAATTTCGGGAGGAGTTTGAGCGGGAAGACGACCTCATTTCCCTCGCCTACGATTCTGGCGATCCGTTCAGTTACGATAATTTGGCGACAGCTCGCCGCGTAAGCAGCGCACTGTCGGAAATCGAAGGGGTGGTTGAGGTGACTTCTCTCACCAATGTTGAACTGTTTGAGCCGGGAGAAGATCTGATCTTGGCGCCGGTCTATGGAACAATCCCCACATCACAAGCGTCACTCGATTCGTTGAAGAGTCGCATCATGGCTTCGTCGTTGCTGACAGACAATCTCGTCTCTTCAGACGGAATGACTGCAGCGATCCTCCTTGAACTGGATGACACGGTTAACAACCATGAAGGGAGGGAGAAGATTGTCGATCAGATCACCGAGATAACAGCGACTACTGATTGGAAATGGTACGAGGCTGGAATCCCCGTTCTCCGAACGCGGTATGTCCAATACATGCTGGAGGACTACGGCCGATTCTTTGTTCCGGTGACTATCGTGCTGTTCGGGATTCTCTTTCTGTTATTCAGGACTATCCGCGGCGTACTGCTCCCGTTTGCCGCTGTACTCATCGCTGATTTCTGGGCCCTCGGCCTCATGGGCGCTTTGGGACTCACCATCAACATTGTCACATATCTTGTCCCGACGCTGGTGCTGATCATCGGCGTGGCAGACTCCATCCACATTCTGGTGAAGTTCCACGAAGAGCTTGTTCACGGACGGGAAAAGCGGGAGGCGATCGAACGGACTGTGCGAAAGATCGGCGCCGCAATCATGCTGACGAGCATAACGACAGCCATCGGTTTTCTCTCTCTCGTCAGCACCAATATCACAATGATCCGCCAGTTTGGCGCTATCGTGGCGGTGGCTGTGATTCTCGCTTTCGTGGTGTCCATCACCTTCATCCCCGCCGTGCTGATGATTCTCAACATGCCGTCGGAAACGAGGCTTAAACGTGTTACGGGAAGTTTTCGCCACCGCTTCCTGGAGTGGGTCGTAAGGGTGAACAATCGCAGGCAATCTTCCATTATCGTTATCTCTTCGCTCCTCGTTCTTACATTTGTTTTCTACGCGATGAAAGTCGATCCCCATTCAGCGCTCATGGAAGATCTGACGAGCGGGAACAAGCTCTACGATGACATGACCTTCATGGAAGAGCGGATGGGTTCGGTCCTGCCCCTGGAAGTGATTGTGACAGCCAACTCTGCCGACGGTCCCGTTGAGGACGGGATCAAGGAACCAAAAACGCTCCACGCTATTGCGAAACTTCAAGAGAAGCTTTCAACTATTCCTGAAGTCGGAAAGACGATTTCAGCGGTGGACTATCTCAGGGAAATGAATCAGGCGTTTCATGAAGGTGATCCAGGCTACTATTTAATTCCGGAGACGAAGGAGATGGCGGCGCAGTACATTTTCCTTCAAGAGCAGGAGTTCGAGACATTGACGAACTTTGATTACTCCAGCGCTCGACTTTCTGGGCGTATCGCTGACGTCACGTCCCTGCGTGCTCAGCAGATTACGGATGAAGTGCAACAGTGGTGCAGCGACAATCTTCCGTCATCACTGGAGGTTCGGCTTACCGGCACCACCCTGATGGCGCTGAAAATCAATCAGTACCTTGTCACCAACCTTGTGGTCAGCTTTCTTATTGCCTTCGTCGTCATCTTCTTCTCCATGTGGGTACTCTTCCGGAGTGTGAAACTTGCAGCGGTCTCAATGATCCCGAATTTCATCCCGCTCTTGCTCATGGCCGGTGTGATGGGATTCTTCGAGATAAAACTTCGGCCGACCACCGCCATGACGTTTGCCATCGCTTTCGGAATTGCCGTAGATGATACCATCCACTATCTGGCGAGATTCAGGCAGGAGTTGTTTGCCCATGGAGGGCATTACAGAGCCGCTAATGAACAGACTCTGCTTACCACCGGGAAGGCGATCGTCTCCACGTCCCTTATACTCTCCGCCGGCTTTTTCATCATGGTCAGTTCAAATTTCTTGCCGAGCAGAGATTTTGGCTTCCTGTCTGCCATGACCATGCTGGGCGCGCTTCTCGGTGATCTCTTCTTCCTTCCTGCTGTACTGGCTCTTGTGAGGCCGAAGATACCGCGTTTCCACAGATCAGGGGAATAAGACCGGAGCTCCATACAAAACATGAGAGCCCCGAATTCGGGGCTCTCATGTTTCAGCAGGTGTCTATCGTTGATTAAAGGAAAGAGATTCCCAGAATCATGAGCGTGCCGGCAACCATCTGGAAGTAGATTGTATTTGCGCAGGTTTTCGCCAGTGTCCGCTTCTCATAATCCTGGAACACCTTGAGTGTCAGGTAAACGGCGCCTGGGAGGGCGGCAAGTCCCAAGAGGGCCCCGGTCGCTACGATCTCTGAAGTGTAGAGCATCGTCAGGGCGGCGAAGCTCCCCGCCATGAGGGCGAGGTATCCCCACCGCGCATTCCTTGTGCCCAGTGTCGCAACGAGGTGAACTTTTCCGGTGGCGATGTCTGAAGGTGTATCAGGAAACTGGTTCAGCCAGAGGATGGCCGTGGTGAGAAGACCCACAGGAATCCCGAGCCAGAACGCGCTCCAGCTGTGAACTCCAGTAAGGGCGAAGACAGTCCCCATAGTCAAGACAGGACCGAATAGGAGACCGATGGACAATTCTCCCAGACCGCGCCGGGCGGAGAGTTTGAAAGGCGGGGCGGTATAAAACAGTCCCCCCACTGCGCCGGCAAGTCCGTACCAGAACAGGTCAGTGCCGCGGCTCCACGTTCCAAAGATGACAATGACACCGCACGCTGCCGCCAGCACAAGAAAGGAACTCGCCAGTCTGAACAGTCCTGCTTCCGTAATGATTCCTAGCTCCAGCGATCTTGAGCCGCCGGAGTATTGAAGGAAGTAGTCGTTGTTGGCTTGATCCGTCCCCGCTTTCCAATCGAAATAGTCGTTGAACGTATTGGCGGTGAGATGAAGGAAGGAAGCACCGAGGAACACAACGCCGAACAGAGACCAGTCAAAGGCGCCTGCTGCTGCGACACCGCCGTTATAGGCCCAGACTGAAGCGAGGATCACCGGAATCCACGTTGCTGAGAGAAAGGGGAGACGGGTGATCACCAGAGCAGACAGCATCTTGAGCCACCACGGATCTTTCGGCATGGTTTCCGCGGGGTTGGCGCCTTCAAGAACTTTTGTCTGTCCGCAGTAACCGATCTGCGTTTTCACACCATCAACCGTAGAAAAAGTCGGTGTAATCCTAATGTGTGCCGGGATTGGGCTTCCGTCCTTATGGAGAAAAGTCGTGTCCGTCTGAAACTCACCCTTTTCACTGGCTGTCGCCAACCACTTAGTGATATGACCGAGAACCACATTTCCCGGCGAAAAGACAGAAACACGCTTCTTGCCGATCACCTCATAGGCGCTGTAGCCGAATATATCCTCAGC
>LUOC01000055.1 GCA_001626655.1 Fidelibacterota bacterium REDSEA-S14_B6
GGAAATGACTGTGTCAGCCTTCCCCGGCACGCCCCGGACAAGGTATGCGGTGCCGTCAACGCATCCTGAACTGTCGAAAATGACAGATGAGACATAGATCGTCTCATCCATCTTCATCAGAGAGTCACACTTAGAGACCACATAGAGTGAGTCGGTCTCGGGCCATTTGAGCGTGTCCCGCAAAGCGTTCAGAGTCTCGGAAGTTCGATCGAGCGGAAAGATCTCTTTGTTGGAAAAAAGAACTGAGAGAGAGCCACCGATAGGCAGACCGTTGATCACACGTGTTGTGAGATTGGCTTCTTTGACAAAGTTTCGCAATTTCACTCGCGTATCGTGCTGCCACTCAGGGATAGGCGTCGATTTGTTCGGAATGAACGTCATGGGCTCAATCCTCACCTGAAATGGGGCGACCAGATTGTACTTCCCCCAGATCGATTTGTCAACATCTATACTGCCTCGCCCGTCTATTTTTGCTGTCGCGCTCACCACGAAATCCTTGGGGTTCAGCGCAAGAAGATCGACGATAGTATTTGTTCCCACCCCTGCCGCGATGGTGTAACTGCTGTCGGCGATGGTATCGGAGGCGCTGTCAAACAGCTTAACGCTTGTCCCAAGACTGCTAAGTTGAACTAACGTCTTGGCGCTGTCGGTGGTGGAGACGGGCCGTGCAATCTTGGTGTCCACCAAAACCTGAACTGATTCCCCTGTACTGGATATTCCGGTGAGATCGAGGTTTAAGCTGAGGGGGAGGCGAATTTCGTTGTAGAGTGTAAAGCTGAGGAGAACTTCGCCAAACGACATGCCGGTGAAGCCTTGAGGGATATCGCCAATCTCTTGTTTCTGAGTCGGGAACGGACAGCCGAGGTCAGCATCGAGAGATAAAAACTGAAGCGGTTTCAGCTCAATTCCGGCGGTGAATTTCCAGACAGAACTTTCGCCGGAGAGCGGCACATCGACGGTGTCAGCGACAGTCATCGCCTTCACGCTGACCGCCATCTCCTCTACTGCCACATTGGGATCGGCCGGATTCATAAATTGACCGCCGCCCAAGTCCTTATCATCATCGTATGGCGAACCGCTCTTGGCAAGCCGCTGACTGAACTTCACGGTGTCGCCGTTCGACTGGATGAAGTTCCTGAAATCGAGCCCGAAATCGATATCGAAGGGGAAGGAGTTAGATACATTCTTCACGGAAATAAGATTTGAGCCGGAGACTCCCGTATCGAACTGGCCGCCGTAGACCCCCCTCACCTGACACTCTGCAGATTCATCCTGTGATGTTGAGAATGCAAAGGACGGCAGTTCGGGCGCCAATGAGTATTCTTTAACAACAACTCTCGCAAGATCTACATCTTTCACCTTCATCGTGATGGACATGGACATGGCGACATCTGAGTTGGCCGGAATGGTAACTATCTCTGTGTCTCCCACCCTTGTCAGTGTAAAACCGTATTTGAGCCTCAATTCGCTACCGAGGAGTTTGTCGACTAAAGACGTAGTACTATCAAATTCGGCGCCCGCCTCAAGGTTGGCTTTCTCGTGGGAAGCGACTGTGTCACTCCCTGTGAGGATGGTTGCCCATGTGGTAGCAATGGAGACTGGAAGGTCAGAGTTGATGGTGGAGGTTTCGAAAGTGTTGTCACTGGAGGTTCCGCCGATGACCGCTCCAAGCACTTTATCGATGAACGGGATTTGCTTGAACATGGTGCCGATATCGATCACTTGAATAGTCGTGTCCACTGAACCGGCCATCGATTCAATGAGACTGGCGGCGGCGTTCCAATCGGAACCGATAATTGTTTGCGTACTTGTGGATGGAATCACAATCTTGTTCGGCGCGTCAGATTGATTGGTATACTGCCCGTTGAGGACATACTGGCCCATAGGAATCGGCAGAGGGACCTCTAGGCTGATCTCGGTGAAGGACCCTTCGAGGCTTGGGGCGGCCACGCTGTCTCCAACTGTCTGATCGATGTTGAGAGGCACCTTCAAGAAGTCGCCGGTGACCGAGTTTTTCGGCATTTCGCCGTCGAACTTGATGAGAAGCGAATCGCCTGAAGAGTGAATTGTGGAGCCGTTAACTATTCCAGCGATACCGTATTCCCCATCCAAGAGCGGAATGGTCAGATTGATATTCCACTTCGGAACTTGGAAGTCAGCAGGATTTTGAAAATCGCAGCTCAGATGGAGCGCGACGAGCAGAAAGGGGACGATCGGTAAGGATCGTTTCATACAGAGAAGGGCGAGGAGAGCTTAGGTTCCCTCCTCCCAGGACTCAAGATACTGCTTCTGCTTCGGTGTGAGGTCGTCGATCTCTATCCCCATGGTCGACAGCTTGAGCGAAGCGACCGACTCGTCGATCTCACGGGGTACTTTGTGAACCGCCACCTCAAGATCATTCTTCACGGTGTGCTCGGCCATGAGGGCCTGAACGGAAAAACTCATATCCATGACGGAGGCGGGGTGACCCTCCGCCGCCACAAGGTTGATGAGCCTCCCTTGCCCGAGAAGATAGATGCGGTTGCCGTTTTCGAGGACATATTCGTCAACGTAATCGCGTACGTCTGAATTGACCGTGCTGGAAATAGCGGCGAGAGATTCGATGTCGATCTCTACGTTGAAGTGGCCGGAGTTCGCCACTACAGAGCCGTCCTTCATTTTCTCAAAATGTCTCTTTTCGAGAACGGTGGTGTTTCCTGTCACCGTGCAGAAGACATCGCCGATTTCAGCGGCTTGCGTCATGGACATCACTTCGAAGCCGTCCATGGCTGCCTCGAGAGCGCGTAGCGCGTCAACTTCAGTCACCACCACATGAGCACCCATCCCCTTCGCTCGGCTGGCGAGGCCTCTGCCGCACATGCCGTAGCCGCCCACAACAAACGTCTTTCCCGCCAGTAGAATGTCAGTCGCCCGAATGATGCCGTCAATCGTGGACTGGCCTGTCCCGTAGCGGTTATCAAAAAGGTGCTTGGAATCGGCATCGTTCACCGCCACAACGGGAATCTTGAGGGCGCCGTCGTTCTTCATCGCCTCGAGACGGATTACGCCGGTGGTGGTTTCTTCCATACTGCATTTCAC
>LUOC01000056.1 GCA_001626655.1 Fidelibacterota bacterium REDSEA-S14_B6
ACAGCGCCATCGGGACATCTGATAAAGATCTTCTGGCGCGAGTGGCCCGAAAGGCCGGCGCCGACCACCTCTTTTTCGCCGTGCTCGACAACCAGTCCCAGCATGAGGGGAGGGTAATGCTTGTGGGAGACGTTGTCCGGTATGATCTCGACACCAACCAGTTTTACCGTATGGAGGTGCTGAAGTATCTCGAAGATTTCGCCATCGAGATCGCCCGTGTGAAACAGCACCTTCTCGAGACCGTTGCTCAGGACAACTCCGTCGCCTTTTCCAACGCCCTTCTCACCATGGGAATCATGATGGTCCTCGGTCTGATGATGCTTTTTATCATCAAGACAGAAGTGAGAATCGGGGGCGATGGGAATGACGGGGGAGGCGGTAACCCCGGCGATCCGGGCATCATCGGGTAGTTTACGACTTTCCGGTTAATCCTTGTTTTTTTAGCAGGATGGGACTAATGCCCCACCAAAGGCGGCGAAATGGGGCGTCGAGACAGACTATGTGTAGTACCGGGTGTCACCTCTCTTTCCTTGGTGCGCCAGGTGGGAGGACAGGATCCCGTCTCCGATGGGACGAAGTTCAACATCGAGAATTACCAGACCCGCAGCCGACGCCTATCGCCTATCACGGCGGTATGACGTACATGCGCTTCGTCTATAACCTGTAAACAGGTTCACCGACTTCCGGTCCAACTGAACAGAGGGCGATACTCTCTTTGAGAATATCGCCCTCTTTCTTTATGTTCTCCCGCTCATTCAACCTCTGAAGGGGCACAACTTAGAAGAATGTCCAAGTTAGGCCTGCAACTGTTCTCGCCGTCCGATCCGCCGGAATACCGTCGGATGCGGCTGATCTTCCTTGCTGTGTATGGCATTGCCGTTGGGGCTGTTATTTTCCCCTGGCCGAAGGTGTGGGGAATCTATCCCATTATTCTCGGCCTCCCTTTTCTCATGGTGTGGATGGTGCTGGCCGTCGTAACCATCTTTCTCGGACTGTTCTTTCTTTTCCGGTCTGAACCGAAGGGGGAGTGATGGAAGGCTGGCTCGTTGCGCTTCTCATCTGTTTAGCCTATCTCGCCGTTACGCTGGCGACGGGAATCATGTCCGGTTTCAAGGTGTCCAAGAGTGTCACCGGCTTTGTGGCGGCGGATCGGGCCATGAATACAGTTGTACTCTATTTTGTCATGGGCGCGTCTGTTTTTTCATCTTTTGCTTTTCTTGGCGGGCCGGGGTGGGCCTACTCGCGCGGTGTGGCGGCGCTCTACATCCTCGCCTACGGAATCGTCGGAGTTGTGCCGCTCTACTTCTTCGGCCCCCGTGTAAGGCGCCTCGGCGAGAAGTTCGGGTTTGTCACACAGGCGGAGGTGCTGGCCCACCGGTTTGACAGCAGGGCGCTGTCGGTCATTCTGGCGCTGTTGAGCGCCGGCGCGTTCCTCCCCTACATTGTGATTCAGATGAAGGGAGCGGGATTTATTTTTGAAACCATTACCGATGGGCGAATCCCCTTCGCAGTGGGCGCAGGACTCTCTTATCTGGTGGTTGTCATCTACGTGGTGTTCAGCGGTGTTATGGGTGTGGGGTGGACCAATATGTTCCAGGGGATATTCATGATGATTATCGCCTGGTTTCTCGGACTCTACCTTCCGGCGAAGCTTTACGGCGGCGTCGGGCCCATGTTTGAGCAGATTGCCGCAAGTGATAAGGCCCATATGCTGGTGGCGCCGGGGCTGGACGCCTCCGGTGAGCCGTGGACATGGGCGGCTTTTAGCTCATCTATTCTTGTATCCGGTCTCGGTTTTATGATGTGGCCCCACCTTTTTATGCGGAGCTTTGCCGCCAAGAGCGACAGTTCTCTCAGGAAAACAGTGGTTATGTATCCCACGTTCCAGATTTTCCTTATCCCTATCCGGGACTGGTCTGTGCCGGGACGCTGGCAGCGTCCATGTCTACCGGCGATGCCATTCTCCACTCCGCCGGTTCGATTGCAGTGAGAGACGGTCTCGTCAGCGGCCTGGGAATGAGTATTGATGATGGACGACAGCGGTTCCTCATTCGCGCTATCGTGGTGGGGCTCGGCATTGCTGCCTTTATCCTGGCGCTGGTGATGGAGCAGGGGCTCGTTGATCTCCTGCTCATGGCTTACGGCGGGATTGTCCAAATTTTTCCGCTGGTATTCGCCGCCTTCTACTGGCCGCGGGCGACAAAAGCGGGCGCCCTGGCGGGACTGACCACCGGCATTCTGGTGAATACACTATTCCGCCTTGCCCCCGATCTGTCGCCCGTCGCCGGGATGCATGAAGGTGTCTACGGCTTGACAATGAATGTGATTGTTCTGGTGGTTGTGAGCCTGTTGACAGCGCCGGACGACCGGAAACGTGTCGAAGCCTATCTGGAGGCGTAACACTGTGAGACGAGCCAGAGTGTGCTTGCTCTTCCTTTGCACCACTCTCCTGTTTTCCTGCGGTAGGAGGTCTCCCGCCAAACCGAACGTGGTTATTCTTTTAGTCGACGATCTCGGCTGGACCGACCTCGGCAGTTACGGCTCCACCTTTTACGAGACCCCAAACGCAGACAGACTCGCTTCCGAGGGGGTGAAGTTCACTCAGTTCTACTCCGCCGGCACAAACTGTTCTCCCACCCGGGCCAGCATTATGACAGGTGTCTCTCCGGCGCGGCTGGGGATCACCAACTGGATCGGCGGCAGGCAGAAACAGAAGCTGTTGCCCGCTGAGAACACCGAACAGCTCCCCGCCGAGGAACAGACTCTCGGGGAAATATTTTCCGACGCCGGCTACATGACGGGGTACATCGGCAAGTGGCATCTGGGGGACACACTCTCCTTTCCGGAACATCACGGTTTTCAGTTCAATCTCGCCACGAACAGGGGCGGGACTCCCGGCGCCTACTTCTATCCTTACAAAAACGAACGGCGGCCGGACCTCAACATTCCTGATCTCGAAGATGGAACGGAAGGGGAACACCTCACAGACCGCCTCACCACCGAAGCCGTCAACTTCCTGCGTGACCATCGGGATCAGCCGTTCCTCCTGATGCTCGGCTACTACACAGTTCACTCTCCCATCGTGGCGAAAGAAGAGCAAATAGAGAGGTACAGAGAGAAGGCCTCCCGCCTTCCCGCTCTGGATGGGCCCGAGTTTGAAGATGAAAAGAGCGGGACACTGAACAAACTTCGCCAGGATCACCCCACCTACGCCGGCATGGTGGAGTCCATGGACGAAAGTGTGGGCCGAATAGACAAAGCGCTGAGTGAGCTCGGTCTCTCTGAGAACACAATTGTCGTTTTCCTGTCGGACAACGGAGGACTCTCAACCCTCGCCGGCGGACGAACATGGATGCCCACCTCCAACCTGCCACTCCGGGCGGGAAAGGCGTGGCTCTACGAAGGGGGGATCAGGATTCCGTTTTTCGTTCGGTGGCCCGGTAAGATCGCCCCCGGCGTCGTCGAGGAGGAACTCGGCATTTCCACCGATCTGCTCCCGACGCTTCTCGATATGACAGGCGTGGGACTTCACCCTCACCAGCATGTGGACGGTGAATCTTTATGGCCGGTGATCAGCGAGCACGTTTCACTCGATCGGGAGACCCTCTTCTGGCACTTTCCCCACTATTCCGGCTCGGGAGCGATCCCCGGCGCGGCCATCCGCAAAGGGAGAGATAAATTGATCTGGTGGTTTGAGGATAACACCGTGGAGTTGTATGATCTGAAGAACGATTTGGGAGAACGAAACAGCCTCGTAGATGAGTATCCCAAACTCGCCGCCAGCTTGAAACAGGAACTGGAGGAACGGCTGAAAGAGGCGGCAGCGAGAATGCCGAGTCCGAATCCTGACTGGAAAGAATGATGACAATGGAGAATATCAACGCAAACGTGGCGGGGAGGGGGAAATCCCCCACTCTCGGCACCAATGAACTGAGCGCCGCCTTGGAGGCAGAAGGGAGGGAAGTCTACCGCTTCGGCTTCGGGGAGTCCCCCTTTCCGGTACCGGACGTGGTAGTCGAAGCGCTGAGGCAGAACGCCCATCAGAAATCCTATCTTCCCGTTCAGGGGCTTCCTGAATTGAGAGAGGCTGTAGCGCAGTTCCACGGCAGACGAGAGGGGCTCGGCCTCACCGGCGAGCAGGTGATGATCGGCCCCGGCTCCAAAGAGCTGATGTTTCTTCTCCAACTGTGCCTCGACGCGGAGGTGTTAGTCCCGACGCCGTGCTGGGTCTCCTACGTGCCTCACGGTGAAATCCTCGGCCGGCCTGTGCGGCTGATCCATACGACCTCAGACGAGAGGTGGCTCTTGTCTGCTGAGCGGCTGGCAGAAGAGGCGCCCGATGCCACGCCGCGGCTTCTGATCCTCAACTACCCGGGCAATCCCCAGGGGACCACCTATTCGGAAGAGGAACTTCAGGCGCTGGCAGATGTGGTGCGGGAGAAGAACATTATTGTCATGTCCGATGAGATTTATGGTGAGCTCCACCACGACGGCGGCCATCAGTCGCTGGCACGGTATTATCCAGAAGGGACAATCATCAGCTCAGGCCTCTCCAAATGGTGCGGGGCAGGGGGGTGGCGGCTCGGCACTTTCGTTTTCCCCGAGGAGTTGTCTTGGTTAAGAGAGGCAATGTGCTCCGTCGCCAGCGAGACCTATTCCACCGTTAGCGCCCCAATCCAGTACGCCGCTGTCTCTGCTTACAGCGGAGGAGAGGAGATAGAGTCCTATCTCTCGACGTCGCGACGGATCATCAAGGCGACAGGAAACTGGGCCGCCCATCGGCTGAATGAGGCCGGCGTTGCAGTGCACCGTCCGGAAGCTCGGTGCTCTGTGAAAAACTGCTGGAGGATACAGGCGTCGTCCTCCTCTCCGGTGAAGCGTTCTCTCGGCCGCCGGAGGAATTCACGGCCCGCCTCGCCTATGTGACGTTTGACGGCTCCGAAGCGCTAGAAGCGGCCGACGGTTCGGTGGACAACAGTTTCCTCGAGAAGTATTGTCCGAAAGTCGTGGAGGGGATTGACCGTCTGACGAAGTGGGCGGAGGCGCTTTCGGGCTGAGCGTGTCACCGGCCGATCCTCACTGGACGTCCATCATTCCGCCCCTTCTTGCGGTGGGGCTCGCCTTCATCACCCGGGACGCCGTCATCAGTCTCCTTATCGCCTGCTTCGTGGGCGTTATCATGCTGGGAGAGGGAGTCGCCGGCTTTCCGCCGTTCCTCGTTCGCGCCCTCGGCAATGAAGATTTCATCTGGATCTGCCTCATCGAATTCTGCATCGGCATTCTCGTGGCGTTCCTCCAGCGCTCTGGCGCTGTTACGCTGTTTACCGAGCGGGCCGGAGTGTGGGTAAAGAACAGGCGGCAGGTGAACCTCCTGGGGTGGAGCCTCGGCGTCACCATCTTCTTCAGCGACTACTTCACCCCCCTCTTCGTCGGCCCCGTCATGCGGAACATCACCGACAAATTTCGCATCTCCCGGGAAAAGCTCGCCTACATCTGCGACAGTACAGCGGCGCCGCTCCTCTCCATTATCCCCATCACAAGCTGGGCGGTCTACATGGGCGGACTGGCTGTCGGCACCGCCGGCATCACCGATCGAAATATGGCCATGGACGTCTTCCTGAAAAGCATCCCATACAATCTCTACGGTCTGCTGACTGTCGCCATGGTGGGACTTATCGCCGTGCGGCTGATCCCCGAGTTCGGCGCCATGAAAAAGGCCGAGGAGCGCGCCTATAAAGAAGGGAAAGTTTTACGAGACGGTGCCGTCCCCATGATGGGGAAGGAGCTGACCGATCTGTCCCCCGACGACGCCTCCCGGACCAACCCATTCCTCAACTTCTTCCTGCCGGTCATCATTATTGTCACTGTGAATATCGGTACATTCATCATGCTCGGCACGGCGAAGGTGCTAGAGAGCTACATGCTGGCGGCGGCTGTCCTTGGCCTCGTGCTCTGGTTCCAGCGGATTGACGTCCTTTCCGGACTGATGAAGTGCGTCCTCTCCGGCGTGAAAGGGGTGATGCCGGCGGTCATGATCCTCGCCCTCGCCTACTGCATCAACGCCCTGAGCAAGGAGATGGGGACTGCGGCCTATGTGGTGGGGGCAACAGAGGAGTGGCTCACGCCGGGACTTCTCCCGCTCATGACATTTTTCATCTCCGCATTTATCAGCTTTGCCACCGGCACGTCCTGGGGGACTTACGCCATCATGATTCCCATCGCACTTCCGCTAGCCTATCAGTTCGGCGGGGAGACTTTCAGTCCACTGGTGTTGAGCACCTTCGCCGCCGTGGGTGGCGGAGGCGTCTTTGGCGATCACTGTTCCCCCCTCTCCGACACCACCGTCCTCGCCTCGCTCGGGAGCGCCTGCGATCATATCGACCATGTCCGGACGCAACTGCCTTATGCGCTCACCGTGGCTGCGGTCGTTTCTGTGCTCTATCTGGTCATCGGTTTTGCATAGTCCGTTCGGCGGTAGGAGGAAAGAGCCGTCATGAGATTCCTCGTGCTCGGCTGCGGCATGCAGGGGCGGGCGGTCATTTATGACCTGCTCCAGTCCCCAAAAGTCAAAGCTGTTGTCGCGGCGGACAAGGACCTCTCTACGATTAAAGGAGATCCCCTGTTCCAAGACAAACGACTCACGACCACGCCGTGCGACGCTTCAGACAGCACTGCCCTCACCACCCTCATCGGGCGAGGATTCGACGTCGTCATTGATATGCTCCCTGTCCCGTTCGCCCGACCGGCGGCGGAAGCGGCTATCGAAACCGGAGTGCACATGGTGAACGCCAACTACGGCAAAAGTATCAGCGACCTTCACGATCGAGCCGAAGCTGCCGGCGTCACGCTGTTGCCCGAGTGCGGCCTCGATCCGGGGATTGACCTTATTTTGTGCGGAGAACTGGTGCGGCAGTTCGACGAAGTCCACGAACTGAACAGCTACGGCGGCGGCCTGCCTGAGCTCTCGGCGGCAGACAACTTCCTGAAATACAAAATAACATGGACTTACGAAGGTGTCTTGAAGTCATACGCCGATGATGCCAGATTGCTGAAGGAGGGTGAGGTTGCCCACATTCCCCATCAGAATCTTTTTGATGAAGGGAATGTTCATCATGTTAACATCCCAGACTTGGGCCGGATGGAAGCGACCCCCAACCGGGACGCCCTCCATTTTGTAGAGCAGATGAGCATTGACGGTTCATGCCGTACCGCCGGCCGCTACACGCTCCGGTGGCCGGGGCACGCCGCCGCCATGAGGCCGTTCTCGAAGAGTGGATTCCTCTCAGATAAGCCCTTAAGTGAAGATCTCCCTTCGCCCCGGGAGATCCTCCGGCGAGTCCTCGAACCACAGCTTCAGCTCCGGCGTGATGAGCGGGATGTCGTTATAATTCGAGTAGAGGCAGTGGGGATGAAAGATGGCAAGAGGCAACGATCCATCTGGAACGTCATCGACTATCGCGATCTTGAATCAGGTTTCACCGCCATGAACCGCACCGTCAGCTTTACGGCAAGCATCGTGGCAGAGATGGTGGCGTCCGGGGAGATTTCTTCGAGAGGTGTGCTTTCTCCATTACGTGATGTACCGTACAAACATTTCATTCATCAGCTTGAAGATCGAGGGATTACCGTTAGGATGAGGGATGAGAGTTCGTAGACGATTTTCTCGACGGGGGCTCGTCAAGAGATTCGACAAAAATGTGACTCAGATCAAATTTTTGCTTGACTTTGCCGTGAAACAGCCCGAAACTTCCCCCCGATGGGCATCATGGGGATAACTGTGACGCTGGATAAAACTAACCTAATCCTAAGGAGGATAGCATGAGAGTCCTAAAACCTGTTCTTGCTGTTCTTTGCATTTTCACCCTCGTATTTGCCGGACAGACCGGTAAGATTGCCGGCCGTGTTACGGACGGTGCATCGGGGGATCCACTCGTCGGAACCAACGTCATCGTGGAGGGGACCGCCTTCGGCGCCGCCACGGATGCCAACGGTGAATACTTTATCATCAACCTTCCGCCCGGTTCCTACGACGTCAAATTTTCGATGATCGGCTATGCCGAGTTTACCGCCACAGGCGTGGAGGTGAATGTTGACGTGACCACGCCGCTTAACGCCGCACTGCAGAGCGAAGCGGTGGCCGGCGAATCGGTCACGGTGACGGCAGAACGCCCCGCAATTGAGAATACGCTCACCTCTACTAAACAGATTGTCGCTGGCTCACTCACCACAGAGCTTCCCGTTGCAACGGTGAAAGATGTCGTAAAGACGCTACCCGGCGTCATCGAACATGACGGCATGCTGCATCTCAGGGGCGGCCGTTCTGGCGAAGAGATGTATCTTGTGGACGGCGCCGCTGTCATGAACCCAATCATGGGTGGAAGCGCTGTCCCCATCAATCCCGCCATGATCGAAGAGCTTCAGGTGATCACAGGATCATTCAACGCTGAATACGGTCAGGCTATGTCAGGTATTTTTAACACAGTGTTGAAAGAAGCGCCCGATGGTGTACATGCCAATGTCAGCTTCCGGACCTCTGGAACCCAGGATTATATCAGGAGTGAAGGCGGTAAGGATGGCGACTTCAAAGACGCCGATTTCTACAGCGAATCTCTCGAGCTGGCTGACGGCGAATCCTATAGAGC
>LUOC01000057.1 GCA_001626655.1 Fidelibacterota bacterium REDSEA-S14_B6
TGCTTTTCGAGACGATTGCAAACAGGGATATTACATTTCAGGGATTAACATTGCTTGAGGAAGAAGAGGTGGACAGCAAAAAGCTAGGGACTCTCCTGAACCGTCAGCACGCCATCTTGCGCGACGCTCTGGGTGTATCGACAGAAAAGATTGATATGATGCTCGATGCGGCCATGGACGCCGGCGCAACAGGCGGGAAGATCAACGGCTCCGGTGGAGGCGGTTGTATGTTCGCATACGCTCCGGACAGTGCAGAGGATGTTCTGGAGGCGATTGAAAGGGCCGGCGGCAAAGGATATATTGTTCATGTGGATAGAGGATCATCGAAGGATGAATAACAATCTGATGGTCATGGCGGCGGGCGTCTCCTCACGCATGAAACGCTCGGCCGAAATTGACGGCTCTTCCCATGCAGCGATAGAAGCGCTCTCGAAGCCGAAAATGATGCTCAACGTAGGTGGCAGGCCCTTTCTCGATTACCTCCTGTTCAACGCCCGGGATGCCGGCTACAGCGACATCCTATTCATCGTCAGTGACAGAGACGACACCATCCGCAATTATTACACGGAGAATGCCGGCGACGAACAGTTCAGAGACCTGACTTTTTCCTTTGCCGAACAGACGATCCCGGAAGGGCGCTCCAAACCGCTCGGGACTGCCGACGCCGTCCTCTCCGGCCTCGAGGCCAGCCCGGACTGGGCCGGCCAGAAGTTTACCGTCTGCAACAGCGACAACCTCTATTCCGTCCGCGCACTGTCGGTTCTTAAGTTTGATGAACACCTCTCGGCGCTCATCGACTACGATCGGGACGCGCTCGGCGTGGAGCCGGAAAGGGTGAACGCTTTCGCCGTCATCTGGAAAGATGGGGACGGTTTCCTCTCCGATATTGTTGAAAAGCCTAACGCTCAGCAGGTTGAGAAGGCGACCGATGGGGACGGCCGCGTCGGCGTCAGCATGAACGTCTTCAGACTCGATGTGGACACCATACTTCCCCTTCTGAAGAAGACACCTCTCCACCCTGAGCGGGAGGAGAAGGAGCTGACGGAAACAGTCCGCATGCTGGCAAAGCAGGAGCCGGACGGTATGTTCACCATCCCTCTCTCAGAGCCGGTCCCGGACTTGACTACCATCGCCGACATCGGGGAAGTGGACTCTTTCATCTCATCAAATTCTTGAACCGAATTTTATCCCTTCTGTTCATTGCATTGTTCGGATGTTCGGCTGATCCGCAGACCGGAGGCGAGATCGCTGTCGCCATGTCCACCCTTAACGGAGAGACCTCTTTTTTCTACAAGGAGAAAAAAGTGTTCCACGCCGCCAGTACAATGAAGACCGCCGTCATGCTTGAACTTTATCGAATGAGGGACAGTGGTGAGCTTTCACTTAAAGACTCACTGTTGGTGGTGAACCAATTCAACAGCATTGTGGACGGTTCCACATTCAGTATGGAGCTAGCCGAGAGCGAAGAGGGGGAGGTCATGGCAAGGTTGGGGGAAAAAATGTCGTTGAAGGATCTTAATGAAGCGATGATCGCTACCAGCAGCAATTTGGCCACCAACATTCTCTTGAATATGGTAAAGCCGGAACAGGTCATGAAAACCGTGAGCGAGGTGGGGGCGGAAGGGGTGCTTGTTCTCCGGGGAGTGGAAGATTTCAAGGCGTACGAAAAGGGCCTTAGCAATCGTACCGATGCCCACGGCATGATGATGCTCATGAGAGCGGTGGTAGAATCTCCCGTTGTATCAGATGATTCCCGGGATGCGATGCTGAGAATCCTTGGTCGTCAGGAGTTCAATGAAATGATCCCCGTCGGCCTCCCTGCCGGAACCGAAGTTGCGCACAAGACCGGAAGGATTACATCTATCTGCCACGATGCCGCAATTGTCTTTCCACCTCTTCAGGAGCCGTTCATTTTGGTCATCCTGACAAAAGGATTCGAGAATCATGATCAGGCGACGGCTGCGGGAGTAGCCGTAACAAAGTCGGTCTACAGTCTTTATCGCGGGGAGGTGAGCGCGTCATTTTTGGAGGATACCATCATAAGGTTGGAGAATGAAGGTTCGGCAGATTAGAATCGGGGCGAAACACAGGTTAAATGGGGAATTATATCACTTTGTGAATGAACAGTATTGGGCATTCCTTGCTGAAGAGCCTCGAAAAAAATTTCTTCGATCCAATTAAAGCAGTAAAAAAAGATGTATAGAATCAGCGGACGTATAGTCTTGGTTTGCGCACTGGTACTGAGTGTACTACCCGCTGAAGACAAGACGAAAAACCTTATTCTTGTGACCATGGACGGACTGCGTTGGCAGGAGTTGTTTCATGGTGCAGATTCTGTGCTCATATCCAATCCAAATTTTGTGGAAAACGGCGATAAACTCCGTGAGCAGTTTTGGGCCGAGACGCCCGAAAAGCGACGCGAAAATCTGATGCCGTTCTTCTGGGAGACTATCGCCTCGGACGGCCAGCTATACGGGAATCACGCCGAAGGGAGCGTTATTTTGCTCACCAACAGCCAGTGGTTCTCCTATCCCGGATACAATGAGATTCTTACCGGCTATGCCGATCCTGAGATCGACAGCAACGACAAGAAATGGAACAGGAATGTCACTTTTCTCGAATACCTTAACCGGCGGCGGGGATTTGAGGGAAGAGTTGCGGCATTCTGCTCCTGGGATGTTTTCCCTTACATCATCAACACTAAGCGCAGCGGTGTTCCTGTCAGCGCCGGCGAGGGAGGCGCAATCGGTGACCGGTTAACTGATGAGGAAACGCTGCTGAACCAGCTCATCGCCGAGATGCCCATACCCTTCGATACCGTCCGGTGGGACGCCTTCACCTTTCGTCTCACGATGGAATATCTCGCAAAGGAGAGGCCGAAGGTGATGTATATTGCTTTCGATGCCACCGATGATTATGCTCACCAGGGCAAATATGACCGATACCTTACAGCAGCGAATCGGCAGGACCAGTTCCTGGCAGAGCTGTGGGGGTGGCTTCAATCCCATCCATTCTACAGGAATAAGACTTCAATGATCATCACAACGGATCACGGTCGGGGAGATGATAAGAAATGGACAAGCCATGGTCAAAGCGTGGCTGGTGCTGATAAGGTTTGGCTGGCGGTAATAGGACCCGATACACCAGCGGTTGGCGAAATGAAAAACCATCCCCCAATCTTTAGTAACCAGATTGCCGCCACAGCATGCGCTCTGCTCAATGTGCGCTATGTTAGCAGACAACCTGTAGGGGGCGTAATTGAAAGGATAATCACAAAATGACCAATCTTCTTATCAAACAAGACGCTGTCCGTATTGGTGCAGTCTCTGTTCTCTCGGTGTTCCTCTGGAGTTGCGCCTCAAGTGGAGAGG
>LUOC01000058.1 GCA_001626655.1 Fidelibacterota bacterium REDSEA-S14_B6
GCTGTGCATGGCACTCCTGAATTCATACAGAGCCGCTCAATCTCGATGATTGATTCCTCGGCGACACTGATGATGGTGAGTCCCCTCGTCTCTCCAAACAGGAGTTGATCATTCCGAATCTTTGAACTGAGATGAACGCGGGCGCCGATCCCCTCTCCGCCGAGGATGATCGCGTGTGCCACCGCAGTTGCCAGTCCGCCTGAGGAGATATGTGTGGCAGAATTGATGAGGCCGATTCTGTTCCCCACAAGGACGATTTCTCTGATCTGTCGCTCCATCACCAGATCTACCATTGGCGCGGGGCCGATGTTCTCGCCTGACTTCAGCCGTCCGTAGACCGAACACCCTAATTCCCCCCTGTGACTCCCGAGCATAAGGATAAAGTCATCGGCGTTCTGGAATCCCCGTGATATCCGGGATGAACCATTTTCGACAGAGCCGGAGACGGCCACCGTTAATCGAGGTTGGACGCACTCCCTGTCGAATGAGACATGGGCGGTGGCCACAGGCAGCTGGAGCGCAGCAGACGCCGCCGAAAGTCCTTCACTGAATTCCCCGAAACGGTAGTAATCACCATCGTCCGGCGTTTCGGGAAGAGTGACAGCCACCGAAGCTATCTTCGGTGAAGCGCCGTGACCGATCACCTTCCGAGCGGCCGAGGCAAACGCCTCCTGCGCGCCCCTCCGCGGATCGAACTCGGCGATCACATCTCCATCGGCGGTCTCGATGAAGGATTCACCCTTTGCCGGATTAGTCCGCGACGCTTCCACACACTCGTCCGCCGCCAGCAGCTTCAGCAATTCAGAGTTGAATGATTTCGGCTCCTTGAACTGTTCATGTGAGCTTGAGCCGGCGGCCGCAAGATCAGCAGGGAGAGAAAGTGCAGACGGTAGCGCCTCCTCATGTTCAAAAATGCCGAGGCTCGAGAGAGGGAGCGAAATTTCGCTACCTTTCACGCTGAAGAAGCCAATGTCCGAAACTGTCCCGATAGTTGTAGCCGAAACCTTGTGCTTCCTCGCCTTCCCTTTAACCGACGATTCTCTTTTCTTCCTGACAACGGCGATACAGTCGGCGGTCGACTTTTTTGTTAGGCCACTTTTCTGAAGCGCCGCCCCCTTCCCCACTGAGTGGCATAGGACGGCCACGGCCACGGCTGGAGTGGTGCTGTCCACCGATACTATGCGGTGACCGTCGGGTGATGCAGCCAGTTCCGCGGTGAACGGCTTCATCGCTTTTTCTACCGAGTCAGCCGAAAATTGGATAATCACATCGCCGTCTCGGACTGGTCTCTGATTCACGTCATAATTGTTTACTGAGCCCGAGAAGGCCGTAAGGAGAGCGCTCTCCTCAGAATCGGTGAAGGAAATTGAGACTGAGCAGTTCGACTGCCGCCCGAACTTTTTCACCCTCTGGATGGTCGCTCTTGCGCCTCTCACCTCCGGCCTCGGCGCCCGGCAGTGGAGTGAAACTGTGCCAGGCTCCATGCCGCCGCAGATCAGTCTGACGGCCGCCTGCGCTGCGCCGTCGGCGATCTCTTCATCACTGAAAGATAGCTTGCCGCTGTAACAGTGAGCAGCGGCCATCTCCCCTGCGCCGTCACCAGTGCTAATGAGGGAGGCTGTCAGATGTCGTTTGTGAACTGCATTCCTCAATTCGGTCAAGAAACCTTTTTCAGCCTCCGTCGGTTCGCGGCCGATGATCATCTTGACCTGATCCCAACCAATTTCCGGTCTGCTCCCTCTCAGCATTAGTTGGTCTCCTTCTTCCGGACCGCCCGCACCGCCCGCTCGACAATCGCTTTCGCCACCGGCAGCGATACGCCCGTTTTCGTCTTCACACTCTTTGGAGACGCTTCAGCGATGGACTTCAGATCGGCGAATTCGCCGAACAGTTTTTCCCGCGTCGACGGCCCCACCCCTTTGATCTCGTCAAAGATGGATGCCGTCACCTTCTTCGCTCGTCGGTTGCGGTGGAATGACAGAGCGAATCGGTGAGCCTCATCACGGATCTGCCGCAGCAGGATCAGCCCGGGAGATCCTTTCGGTATCGACTGCGGTTCCCGATGTTCCGGAAGAAAAATCTCTTCCAGCCGTTTCGCCAGCGCCGCCACAGGGATGTAGCTGAGGCCAAGTTCACGAAGCGCCGAGACGGCCATCCCAAGCTGACCCTTCCCGCCGTCGATGAGAATCAAGTCTGGAAACGTCGCATTCTCGCTTTTTAATCGGGCGTATCTCCGGTAGACCACCTCCCGCATCATGGCGAAGTCGTCAATCCCCTCCACCGCCCTGATGATAAACTTCCGATAGTCCCGCTTTCTCGGTTTTCCATCCACAAAGCATACCATGCTCCCGACGGGCTGACTTCCCTGAATATTTGAGATATCGAACGCCTCGATCCGCCGTGGCGGCACGGAGAGATTCAAATCTTCCTGAAGTTGTGCGACCATGGCCGGCACCAGCTCCTTTCGCCGTTCCCGCTTCCGCAGTTGCTCCCTGAGCAGCAGGTCTGCGTTCTGACGGGTGATTCTCAGAAGTCTCGCCTTCTCACCGCGCTGTGGAACGATGAACTTGACGCAGCGCTCCCGCTTTGACTCGAGCCATTCTGTCAGCGTCGCCCCATCTTTCGGCAAGGAGGGCACTACAATCTCGCCCGGAACAAAATGGGTGATGAGGTAAAACTGGCGAATAAAGTCTGAGATCATTCGTCCCTCAGTCTCTTCAGAAACGCCGGTCATAAAGACCTTTTCCCGCCCTACAATCTTCCCGCCGCGAACGCGGACGACCACACCGCAGGCGTCGTTCCCCTCTTCGGCAATGGCAATAATGTCACGATCATCAAAGGTCGCGGTCGCCTTGCTCTGACGCTGGGAAAACTTCTCCACCGACGTCAGTTGATCGCGGTAAAGCGCCGCTTCCTCGTAACGCATCTCCTGACTGGCCTGTTCCATCTTCTTCCGCAAACGCCGTCTGATGTGACTGGTTCCCCCATGAAGGAATCGGACAACATCAGTGATCATCTCCTGATAAACTCCCTCACTCACCAACCCCTCACAAGGCCCCTGGCACTTCTTGATATGGTAATCGAGGCAGACAGAATACCGTTTTTCACCGATGGTTGTGTCGTTAAGGTTGTAGTCGCAGCTCCGGATCGGGAAGATCTTGTGGAGCACTCTCAAAGTCCGCCGCAAGTCTTTCACATCGGTGTATGGTCCAAAGTATTTCGAACCGTCGTGCTCTACCTTTCGGGTTAAGAGGACTCTCGGAAATGGCTCGCTCGTGATCCGGATATAGGGAAACGATTTGTCATCCCGCAGAAGGATATTGTAGCGGGGCATCTCTTCTTTCACCAGGTTCGCTTCCGTCAGCAGTGCCTCAACCTCGCTCCCGGTTACGATCCACTCCAGATCTTGTATCTTGCGCACAAGCGATGCCACTTTCGGCGGATGGGACGTACTGTTCAGAAAGTAGCTCCGGACGCGGTTCTTCAGCACTTTCGCCTTCCCGATGTAGAGCGTCTTCCCCTTCGTATCCTTAAACAGATAGACGCCCGGCTTCCGGGGAATTCTGGCCAGCTTCTCTTCCAGCGCCTTGTTCATACGATCACCTGCTTCAGTTCGATCCTCAGCCGTTGAATTTACCCAATCGATAGCGACGCCCATAGAGTGAAGGGCAGACTTGTCCCTCATGCCCCGCGTCTGTAATCTCCCGTTTGAATAGCGAGGACAAGTGATGGCACAGAAACGGCACTCCGTTCTATCATCGGGCGCGGTCGATCAAACCAAAATCGGGAGTGGCAAAGCGACGACCATGCAACAACTTATCGGTCCGGACGACGCCCCCAACTTCGCCATGCGGAAATTCACCATGGCGCCGGGCGGCGGCATGCCGAAGCACACAAACCGAGTGGAGCACGAACAGTACGTGCTGAAAGGGAACGCCACCATCGGCATTGAGGACGACTGTTATGAAGTCAAGGAGGGGGATGTCGTCTTTATTCCCGCCGGTGCGCCCCACTGGTACAGAGCCCACGGCGAGGAAGATTTCGAGTTCATCTGCATGGTGCCGAACAAGCCGGACGAGATCGAGATTCTAGAGGATTAGCAGTCTGGGCTCATCGGCGGCTGGGCCTGAAC
>LUOC01000059.1 GCA_001626655.1 Fidelibacterota bacterium REDSEA-S14_B6
GGGGGGGGAGTAAGCGAACTTCACAGAGAACAAGAGGGCTCTATTCTTTTATCAGTCGCTCTGTTCATGACAATCGTATTCTACACGTATTTCGGCCAATATATCAGAAATGAACGTGGGTTATGTCAATTATTCAGTTGTCTTATGACGGTATTTTGATAGTATGCGCATATTTGTCAGAAATGTTCAGCAGGCACGCCCCTTGCCCTGAAAGGGGTGAACCGAGTTGGTTCAACGAACAGTTAGAATGAAAGGAGAATGACCATGTCATTAATCAAATGGACACCCATCAACAGGTCTTCGACGGCGCTTTCGCCGTTTGTCGGCGGTTCGATGCTCACCGATTTCGATCGGCTCATCGATTCCTTCTTTGGCCGCGGTTTCGATCTTGGCCCCGCCTCCAGCGCCAGTTGGCTCCCGGCCTTCGACGTCATCGAGAAAGAGAAGGCGTACGAAGTTCGCGTGGAGGCGCCGGGAATGGAAAAAGGCGACTTTGGCATAACCGTCAAGGACGGCGTTCTCACCATCACCGGTGAGAAGCGGGCCGACAACAGCGATGACCGGAACGGCTATGCCTACCGCGAGTCCCGCCACGGCAAGTTCGCGCGGTCCTTCCGGCTGCCGGAAGAGGTGAACGAGAAGAAGGTGAGCGCCGGTTATAAGAACGGTGTGCTTGCCATCTCCATTCCCCGGTCCAAGCCTGTTGAGGTGAAAGAGGTAGAAGTAGAGATTAAATAAGGCCTCTCTACCGAGAACGAAAAAGGGGGCAGCTGCCCCCTTTTTTTATTCTCTGTACATCGCCTCGATTTCGGCGGACCAGTTCTCCCTGATCTGCTTCCGGCGAATCTTCAGCGTCGGCGTCAGCTCACCGTCATCAATGGTGAAGTCCCTCGGCAGGATGGTAAACTTTTTCACCTGCTCCGGACTGGAGAACTTGCTGTTCAGGGCATCCACCTGTGCCTGCACTTCGGCCCGAACTTCATCGCTCCCTGTGAAGTCATCCAAGGTGTGGCCGAGCTCCTTCAGTTTCGCAATCTGCGCAAAGGGATCTTTCGGCACTTCAGTCGCTTCCACGCCAAGTTTGTCCCGAATGATGGCGCCGGCGTCCAGCGTAAGCAGGGCGCTGCAGAACTTCCGCCCGTCCCCCACAAGATAGCATTGCGATACGATCGGTATGGACTTCATAGTCTCTTCGATAACGAGGGGTGCAATGTTCTTTCCGCCGGAGGTGACGTAAATCTCTTTCTTCCGGCCGGTGATTTTTACGAAGCCGTCGGCGTCGATCTCCCCCACGTCGCCGGTGTGGAGCCAGCCGTCCACAATGGTCTCAGCGGTTGCTTCCGGATTCTTGTAGTATCCCTTCATCACATGGCGGCCGCGCATCAGAAGTTCCCCATCTTGGGCCACTTTCATCTCCGTCTCGGGAAAGGGGGTCCCCACAGTGCCGATCCGGTTCATGCCTCCGTAGTTGATGGTCGCCCCGGCTGTGTCTTCCGTCATGCCGTACCCTTCGAAAATGGGGATTCCCAGAGACTGGAACAGTGTAAGAATGTCGGGATTAATCGGCGCTGCGCCGGTAATGGCGAAGCGGCATCTCCCCATACCTATCGCCTTCCTTAACTTCCCTTTGAGTAGTCCTGAGAGGCCGGGAACCTTCAGCAGAACCTTTAGTATCGCCTTGGTGTCCAGTGTTGCCTTTACGTTCGAATAGACTTTCTCGTAGATTCTCGGCACGCCGATAAACAGGTGCGGTTGGATCTCTTTGGCGAAATCGACGACATTGAGGGGGTTGTTCACCACATACATGTGGAGGGCGTTCTTCACCCAGTAGTGGTTATCCACCAACTGGCCAAATACGTGAGCCAGCGGCAGCCACGAAACGTACTTCTCCCCCTGCTTGAACTCCATGATCGTGTCCGTCGCCTCCAGCTCAAAAAACCAGTTGTCGTGGGTCAGCTCCACCCCTTTCGGATTTCCTGTGGTCCCGGAAGTGTAAATAAGTGACGCTGTATCGTTCATATTGATAGCGTCGGCCTTCTGCGTCACCCTCGATTCTTCGACAGAATCTCCTTTCGACATAAAGTCGTCCCAGCTCACCATTTTTGGATTATCCAGCATGTCTACGCCGTTCATGATTACTGCCGACTCAACTTTCTCTAATCTGTCCAGCACTTTCTGGATGCGGTGGTTCGGCATCTTGTCGGTCTCATTGTTGTCCATGGGATTGTTGCCGACGAAGACAATCTTTGAGTCTGAGTTGCCGACGACCCATTCTACCTCCTCCGGGGAGCAGGTGTGATAAACTCCCACCGCCGCGCCGCCCACCATCTGCGCCGCCGCATAACAGCCGTACCACTCTTTCCTGTTATAGCTGTAGATGCTCAACTTATCGCCAGCCTCAAAACCGTGGGCGATAAGCGATCTTGCAATCTGGATCACAAAGGATGTGAACTCACTCCACGTGTCGGTCTTCCAGCCGCCGAAATGGGGCGACGAGAGCGCCGGCTCATCGGGATAGTTCTTCGCGTTTCTCAGAAGTCGCTGGGGGGTAGTTTCAGCTGACATTTATCTCTCTCCTTTTGTAAATCCTGTTTCGGGATGAACCTCCGGAGTCTGTCCCCAAAATAGCGTTTTTCCAAGAACTAACAGGAAGAGGGGAAACAGGCCTTTTTTCTATTTGAAACCGAAAACAAGCGGCAAGACGAACAGCACAATCGCCGCCCAGGCGCTGTAGACGGGGAGGTATTTCCCTATAACGGCGTCGATGGTGGGGAAGCCGTCCCGGCGCCTCACCGAGGTAAGGTAGCTCCTGAATATATGCACAAGGTGGATGAGAATAGTGATGTTCGCCCCAAGCACAACAACGCGGTTCGGTGTGAACCCGAAGGAAACGAGCCGAAAGAGAATGGCCGACAGCGCTACGCTGTTAATCATCAATGTTACGGCTACCAGCGCCACGTTCACATAGTCCAGCCACCCCACCGCCGGCTCTTTCCGCCCCACCAGTGAAAAGACGGTGATGCCTAGTACCAGAAGTAGCAAGCCGTTGAAGACAATCAGAAAGTCCCGGTCAATGAACGGATTTTGTGTCTGGACCAAGGCGGCGATGAGATAGGCCGTCACCATCACGAGAAAGAGGGGAGAGAACACCCGGGCCAGCGCCGGCGCAATGGTGGATTTTCGGCCCAACACATTGTCAAAAAGATAGGTGGCCCCCACGGGCACCGCCGCTGCGCAGGCAAGCCCAATGTTTTCCATAAACCACTCCTCTATTTCCATCCCGATGAGCGAAAAGAGCATTATGGTGAGACCGCTCAGCACGAGTCCTCCCAGTCCCACCACAACTGTGAGAACCACAAGTTCGCCGAGGTAGCTGACAAACCGAGTCCTCTCTCCTGTGATCTGTTTCGACTCTCCCAGAAAGGCCGCCCCCAGCATAAGTGCAAACATCGCCGGCACGTGAATCAGCGCCATGGCCGCCGAATCTGACGTTTCAGGATCTGGCAAGAAAATCGCATAGACGGCTGTCAGCACGGCCACTCCGGCTGTCATCTGTGCTAATCGCTGTTCTCGGTTCCGCAACAGGAAATACGAGATGGGGCCCAAGATTATAATGAGCGGGCCTAAGCGAGGGTAGAACCACTCCCCGTCCAGCCAGTTCGACGGCAGCCGGAACAGCAGGCCCACCGCCACAGCAATTGCGATGGCGATCCAGAGTGTGTCGCCCTTTTCCTTTTTTGGGGCAGTCTCCTCCCCCCTTTTAAGGCGTGCGGTCCACGCCCGCAACACCAGCGAATCAGGAGCCTTGGTTGACGCTTCTTTCAGCGAAACACGGAATCCGGTGGGATCGTTCTGATACATCTCCTCAAGTCGTTCAGGGTTTTCGACCTGTTCAAGCAGTTGAGCTGAAGTGGTGCTCATGGTAAAATCATATCAATTTTTCAGTCGGTGACAGCTTGAAGAATATACGAGAGAAACCTGTCGCTGTTCCATTCCTCTGGTCCTGTTGTGTAGTGATAGTTGTTCCCCGTCCTCACCCTTCTGTCTCCAACTCTTGTATAGAGGCTGTTCCTCACTACCACAAGGTCCAGTTCGGGATAGACCCAGATGTTGTTAATGTGGTAACCGAACGCTGCAATCGCTCCCCACTCAGCGAATATCCACCACTGGAGGGCATAATAGGTGTTCCCTTCCGGTACCGTCGTCGACTCTTTCACCCACGATTTTGAAACCACCTGTTCGTTCTCCCACTTTCCGTCCCGGGCAAACAGGAGACCGAACCGTGCAAAGTCCCGGGTGGTGGCGTCAACGCAGCAGTATGTGAGGGCGTTCCCTGCCGTGTCTGTCCACCACTTCGCCGTCATGCCGATCTTTGAGAAAAGATGTCTCTCAGCGTACTCACCGACACTCACTCCTGTCGCCTCTTCCAGAATACCGGCAAAGAGCATGGAATCTTCGTTTCGATAGACCCACTTGGTCCTGGGCGGCTCGCCGATCTGGCGGTCGAGGCTCAGGGCGAGCTGATCTCCTCCAGCAGCGTAGATGCTGATGGAGTCTCTCCCCTCCTCCTTCACAAGGCCCGAGCGCATCTCCAGCAGCGCGCGGATGGTGACGCTGTCCCGACCTGTCTCTTGCCACTGTGGGAGGTAGTTGGCCGCAGGCTCGTCAATGGATGAAATGGCTTGCTGATCAACGGCAATTCCGATCAGTGCGCTTGCAATGGACTTTCCTGTAGACCAGCTCGTGGCGAGGCTCGCTTCGCTTATTCCCGGCGCATAGCGCTCCCCCACAATTACGCCATGACGCACAATAACAACCCCCTGTGTGTTCTTCCGCTGCGAGAAAGCGTAATCTAAGGCACTGTTGATCTCTGTTTTTCGCATTCCAGCCTTGGAGGGGGCGTACGTTTTCCAGTCATCGGTTGGGTAGGTTTCTGTTGAGGGGGGCGGCTGACTGTCGGGCCCACTACACGCCCAGAAACATAAGAGAGCAAACAAGAGGCGCCGGAGAAACGGGCGTCCTGTTTTTCCATGAAAAGGTTTAAGGTTGGAGGAAACCGGGAAGTCCCTTTCCCCGCTCACGGCACTTTACTCTTTCGGAACTACGAGCACCGGGCACTGGGCGTGGTTCACAATCCCCTCATCGATGGAGTCCATTAAGCGTGACTTGAAAGTACTCATTTTTCTATGTCCAAGGACAAGGAGGTCAACCTCCGCTGTCTGTTCCGCCAACATTTGTGAGATATTATCGCTTTCCAATATCCGCACCTCGACCGATTCCGCTTCCTCTTCAAGTCCGCTCGCCTTGAAGCGCTCACGGATGTCTTCCTCTTCCAGCCGCGGTCCGGGGCTGTCCATCATCATGGACATCTCGCCCGCATGAGGATCATTTACATGAACGGCCAAAAGGTGGGCTCCGCTCGCCCTGGCTATTTTTACCGCCTCTCTGATCACATCTCCCTCATCTCCTCGCCCTGCAAGGGCGACCATGATTCTTGTGTAATTCACACGCTTGATCCTTTCCGCTTATCGTCGACGCTACCGTTGTATCGGCATCCAGTGCCTGTCAATTCCAATTGATGCAAAAACGCCGATCCCGTTCTCAATCCCGAAACTCCGCCCGCTCCCGCCTTCGCCGAAGAACAGGCTGTTGAACTCGGAGTCTGATGCAAACTTTATGAAATAATTGTAATAATTGCTATCCATACTCATCAGGTGGATCATCAGCATATCTTCGATGTCTGCGTCCCCGCCGGGGCCGAAGCTCCCTTCGCATATTTCACGCCGGTATTGCCAGCTTGTCTCTCCCGGATCAATCAGGTGTTCCTTCCAAAATCCGCAACTCTCTGACCAATCAACTTCACTGTAGTCTAAAGAATCGTCCTCGTCATAAAAGTAGTAGCTCAACATATTGTTTACATTAAGCATCTGGTGATTATCTTCCTGTTT
>LUOC01000006.1 GCA_001626655.1 Fidelibacterota bacterium REDSEA-S14_B6
AGATCGAGGTCACCATCCATGTCCACATCAGCCAGGGCCATGGTGGTTGCTCCGCTGCTCCCTGTCAAGCCGATCTGGTCCGTCGCTTCACTGAAACGGCCTGAACCATCATTTATAAATGCCGCGTTCGGGCCCCCCAGCGCTGTTACCAGAAGATCCAGGTCTCCATCTCCATCAATATCCGCCAATACCGCTCCAGTGGAAAACTGATCGGCACATGCAACACCAGACTCCTCTGTAATGTCCTCAAACTTCCAACCGCCCATATTCCGGTAAAGAACATTTGGACCATCGGTCTTACAGAAGTAGATATCCGTCAAACCGTCTCCATCAATGTCCCCAGTTGCTACTCCGGCGCCGTTCAAAAGATGTCTGTTGTGGGCTATGTTCTCCTTGCTTACACTATTCTGAAAGGAAATACCCGTTCGTGAACTGTGAACGGCAGTGAGCCCTGACCCTTCAGTTTTTGGTGAAAGCGATTTCCAACGGTGCGACTCTTCGCCATTCCATTGGTCACTCGCACAATGTATAAAGAGCATGGCGGTCACTCCCAGGGCAATGTCGAAATAAATTTTCTTTATCTTCATTTTTCGTATCTGTTCGGAATTTACATCGATAGGATGTTTTCTCGTTTGGCTCGTTTTGTTACTATTTATCCCCTTCCTGTGACAGAACTCGCCTGAACAGATCACCTTTTACTTCACGTGTGTTATATTGCTTCAAGTAAGTGTGAAACTCCTCATCTTTGGGTATTTTTTGCTCCGGGCCGTAGGGGTAAGCCGTGATACCTTGAAACGGCAGGGGTCCAACTATATTCCCGGTGGCCGTGTTCAGATCGCCATCTTTCAGCCAGCCGTCGCTGTAGAGGAGGTAGTCACGCTTCCATCCATCTCTAAGCGGCGGAGCATCCGTTTGGGAAAATGTCACAGTCAATTCATCACCGGAATTCATGATCACCGAAAGATTATCGGGCGATTCCAGAAGAGGTGTCACATCACCATCCCGTGTGTACATCCCCGTAAGGTCCCGCCACGAAGATCCGCCGATGCGGCGGACAGAACGGTCTCAACCACCTCTACATCCGGTTCATTAACCGTAAAGAAAATATGATCCCAGTAGATCTGCATAGAGGTCTGGAGTCGGACACGGAAATCATCGGTCAAAAATTTCCCCGAAAGATCAACGACGCACGTCTTGTCTTTTCCATTAGGGAAGTTGATGCTTCCGATCACCGTCTTCCATTCCCCGTTCTTATCTGGAACCTGAACTCTTGGAGGAAAGGCGGGCCCTTCTGAAGACTGGCTCCTGTTCACATTGATGGATGCATCTGAAGGAAACAGCCAGCCGTGAAGAAATAGGACTATATCATCGGACTTTTTAAGGTCACCAAGGTCAAGGATAAGATCATGTGGCTCAGCGATACCCTGAAAATCCGTTAGAATAAAGTTGGAGACATATTCATAGTCCCACTCACGGAGCATGGGAAGAAGATCATTCCCTTCGCCGTCGATGGCGGAAAGAGGTAGTCTTTTCTCAGAAACGGTGTAGATGGTGTTAGGAGGATAAGGCGGGATGGCAAATTTCTCATCGATATACACTTCCGTTGCGGCGGGATGGTCTACCACGTGGAGTTTTACATCATCATAGTAATTTGTCTCCCAGAGTTCCATGGTTAGCTGGAGTTTGTACTTACCGTCTTTTGCGATTAAAGCTTCTCCGGGGATTTTCACATACTCTTCAGTTGAGTTGGCAAAAGCATAAGCCATCTCACCGCTCCGCCATAGAATGTCTTTCACAAACTCATAACGTTCACCGTTCCAAGCATAGAGAAAGGGGCACGACCCTTTAAGGATCTGTTCTTCCACAATGTCCTGATCCGAGCCGGGGAAGAAGAGGTTCTGGGGAACGCCGTTGTTCCAGATGATTCTTATCACGTCTGCCTTCAATCTCTGGCCGATGCCGAAGTGTGTTACTTCACTCGTCACCACCCTGCTCTGGTAAAGGTCGCCGGCACGAATTTCTACTCTCGCTCCCAAACCAAAATGGTTGTTTTTTCCACTGCCAGTCCGAAGTCCCACCAGCCGAACGTTCAGGTATTTGTTCATATTTCCGCCGTCGTTCCGATAAAGCCTGATCTTCCTGTCCTCAGAGATCATTAGGATATCGAGATCACCATCCTGGTTATAATCGATTATATCGAGCAGTAGTCCGCTCTTAGCTCCTTCAGGCAGAACATGGGAGACATCTTCAAACTCTCCATCTTTGTTATGGTAAAGGGTTGTCTTTTCTTTGCCCGCAATCACGAGATCAAGCCAGCCATCGTTATCAAAATCGAAAAAGCGTCCATCTTCCGCAGGGGCGGAGAAAGGTGTCACGGCTCTTTCAAAAAGACCTTCACCTTTATTCCTATAAAGTTCTGTCCCATCTTTACCCAGAATAAGAAGGTCAAGCCAGCCGTCGTTGTTGTAATCAGCCGCGGCTAAGATGCTCCCGCCCCGTTTAAAAGCGACGTTGTCAAGTTTTTCAAATTGGCCTTGCCGTAAGTTCGAGTATAACTGTAGAGGTCTAATCTCATCTAAGACTACAATATCGAGATCGCCATCATCATCAATATCGCCAAAGATAGCGTCTCGGCTCTTACCGTTTCCTCCATCAATGTTCATTTTCCCCGCCGTCTCACTGAATGATCCGTCCAGATTATTTCTCCAGAACAGATTGGCGCCATTTTGCAGCACATAAATGTCTAGGTCTCCATCATGATCAAAATCTCCAGTCAGCAAGCCTTTCGCCTCCGTTTCTTTGTCCATAGCTAACGTTGATGAAATATCCTCAAATTGATTTTTCCCATCGTATTGGTAATACCTAACGCCAGCCGTATTGGCCACAATCAGGTCAAGGTGGCCATCATTATCAATGTCAGCAAAGCGGGCGTCCAAGTCGATGCCACCGTGCCTCAGACCGCTCTCTGAAGCTACATCGATGAATTCTCCAAATTCCTGATGAAAAAGAAAGACGTGATTTTTATCCCCATCCCAGACAGAGCAGTAGATGTCTTGAGAATTGTCACCATCAAAGTCTGCTACAGCCATGAGAGAGACCGCGCCGTTCGGAACTACTCCATTCACAAAATCAAGCCCCGACAGCTCTGTTGCATCGGTGAAACGGAGTGTCTTCAAAACCGTTGATTCATCTTCTAACCTTTGTGAAAGGTTTTCGCTGAAATTCAGGATAGGAAAACCGATGTTCGCACCACCAGGCCCTTTCAGCTCAATCAGGTCCGCCTGATATCGAGCCGTCACTTTCAATACATTGTGCACGATCCTGAATGAACGGGAAGCCTTTGGATTATTGCCCGCCTGCATTGCTTTCAGCGCATCCCTAATAGGGTTTACAGTTTCCTTCGGTGGCTCGGGAATCTGCTGAACCAGCAGTTCCATATGCGCCAGAGCAGAATCTGTCAGTTGGTGTGTCAGAAGGCTTTCGATCAGCTGAAGCCTCGCCGGCATACTGGCGGGTTCTATGTCCACAAGATGGACAAGACGCTTTTCCCGTTTTATCTGGATCGAGGAATCATCCGGCGCTAGATAACCCATCTTCACATAAATCTCTGAAATACGATAAAGACTTCTCACATGATCTGGTGATTTTCGCAGGGATCGGAGTAGGATTTCCTCAGCTTTTTCATTCTCTCCCGCCGCTTCGTGCACTTCCGCCAGAATGAGTGTAATGTCCGGATCTTCGGGGACCATGTCAACGGCCCGCTGCACACGCTCCTCCGCCGATGTATATTCCCCCTTGCGCATATAGACAATCCCAAGGTTCGCGTATCCCATGGGATCTTCCGGGGCGTGCGTTATAACTTTGAGGAATTCTTGTTCCGCTTCATCGAGTCTGTTTTCTTCCAGATAGGCGAGACCTAGGTTTCTTGCTTCAACCACATTAACGAGCTGCTCAGCCTTCGGGCTTTCTTCTTTTTTCGCACAACCACCCACTAGGATCATGCATATACAGAGCGCAAGTAAGATTTTCTTGGGCATTCCTTCAATATAACTTTTGTTTATTAGACGACTAAGAAATCGCCAATTCTAAATCAAAATCTACGTAAAGCGCCGCGTAGATCGAACTTATAATCGTCCGCTATCCTCTTAAAATAGTCCTTTCGCATGGATGTCATGGCCAGGTCTAGCCAATCACCCATTGGATCTGTTCTCACCAGCACTTCACCGGTTAACTTTATAGAATTTTCTTCACGCCCTGCCATAGGTTCTTTCATTTTTGGCCTTGCTTCGAGAATTAAGCGTGTTTGAATCGCGGTGATACCCATCTCTAATTCATCTTCGAGGAGAGATTCATCTTTCCACATTGTCTCATAATAAACTCTAGAAGAGTATTGCTCAAATCTGTTGACAGTATATGAATATCGACCCAACAGGCGGTCTGTGTAGGTATGAAAATTGTAGGTTGACGCCTCTCCGATAGTTTCGACGTGGCGATTTACCTTTCTAAGGCCACCCGAAGAAGCACAGGCTCCCATTAGAAAAAAGAGGCCAGCGCCGATAACTAAATGCTTCTTGTTCATTGTTCGCAAAAAAATAGAGGGGCTCGGAGCCCCTCTATTTAATAAAGCTAGACCTTCCTTTCCTCAGGGAAGGTCGTTTCTTTCCAAGAGATTACCTTGGAACCTTAGGTCCGTGGTAAGCTCTTGGTGCCGCCGGATTCCCAGGAGCAGCATCCGTTCCGCCTGCACCACCAAAGGTGTATAGTTCCTGCTGCAAAACACCGAGTTCCTTTGCGGGTACTGGGTGGTGAATGGCCGTACCGGCAGTCAAATCACCCCAGCCTCGAACATCATAAAATTCAACTCCTGCCCCTGTAAGAGCAATTTCCATCATTTTGTTGTATTTCAAAATGGACCAGAGTGACCCAGGTGAAACGGGACCGTCGATGGGACCCATAACATCAGAGATGCTGCCTACAGCTGTTCCAACGCTTGACGGATAGCCCCCAAGGTCGGCATGATACTTATCCATGATAGCCGCTGCTTCATCACCCTTCCCCTGATGGAGAAGTGCTTCAGCGTGCAGAAAATCCATTTCCGCAACGGTCAGGATAGGAATCGGCGCAACATAACCTCCGCCAGCAAAGTCCGCATAACGATGGAAGGAGTAACGTGAAAAATGATAGGTGCCACGATTTGCTCTAAAAGGAGATGGTCCTCTCGGTCCGGCGTAAAGACCTTCATCATCGAGCCCGTCACCATCGGCATCTTCACCCGTAGTGACACGCTTATCACTGATATCCATAAAGAATTCAGTCCTTGACTGGACATCCGTCGCAAGCCAATCTTTATAACCATCAGAGGCGTCAGCCCCACCGATGAACTTGTAGTCCATCCTGGCCCAAGAACGGCCTCTGTCATTATGGAACTCCTGACCTGAATGAATCCAGTTGTTATACCCATCTCCATGTGGCGACAGCGATTCGGTGATGCCGTTGGACACGTGGGTAATGACCTTACTCCAATCTACGGCAGCACGTTCTGTCGCATTTCTAGCACCTTGCGCCAAGTATCTTGCCGCAAAAGAATGTGCAATTTTTGCCAGATCTTCATTGGTATGAGTCAGTCCGTTCCACCAGCCATCCATGGTGAAAGAATTTGCAGTGGCGATACTAGCAGCTTCCTCAAGTTGAGCGATTGCCACCGCCATAACTTCCGAGTAAGGCTTTAGTTCTAAAACATCCGTGTTTAAGTCAACTGTTTCATCAAAGATGAAGGCCTTATCATAGAAACACGCAAGTAGGCCGTGGCCCATTCCCTGTATCAGCTTAGCAAAGGCTTTAACCCTTTCGTTGTCAGCACCATTTTCACCTATCTGCATTCCGCCTTCAATGGCTCTCAGGCCATCATTGGCCGACGAAATGGCGCGATACATCCTATACCAATTGTTCTCAATGGCATAAGCATAACTGTGGCTTGTGGTATTCGGTAAAGCAACCCTTGGTTCTGAGGACGACTCTTTCATAAGAGCGTTGCCCCAAGAACAGGTCATCACATCTGATGATACCAGGAGATGCTCATACCCGCCATAATCATGAGCAGCGAAATAGCTGACTGCGGCCCCCTTAACGAGAGATTCCACATCTGAAGGGCTAGCAAGGGCCCGGGACTCGTCAGGCTGATTGAGATTCGTCGTATCCAGGAAAGATTCGTCTTGACATCCTGAGAAGACGAGCGCTACAGCCATAACGGCGACTGCGAAAGGCCTGTTTAATTTTCTTTTTGAGATCATATGACTAACTCCTTACGATCGATTAGAATTCAATTTCGAAAACACCAGAAACCGTTCTGAAGTTGGGATAACCGAAACCGTCATACCGGGCGATTACGGCGGAACCCAGGTCGAAACCATCACTGCGACCCACCTCAGGGTCATAACCCGAGTAATCAGTCCAGGTTATGAGGTTACGCCCAACCACGCCTACAGACAGCTTACTGATGGCTCCGCCAAGAATATTTCCAAGCTGGTTGCGGTTGAGTGAGTATGTCACAGAAAGCTCTCTAAGCTTGAAAAAGCTCCCATCCTCAACAAAATGGCTGTTCGTAGCGTTAACGTTATAAAGGGTGGCATAATAAAGGCCGGGCTTCTTTTCGCCTTCCGGCTTTCCGGCCTGGTCCACAATGCCGAGTTTCAATTCCCGAAGGCCCCACTGAACGGTGTTGGCGTAGACATTACCGCCCACCTGACCATCCACAAGGGCATAAACTTCAAGACCACCGAATGACAGTGTATTGGAAATACCCATATCAAAGTCGGGAATCGATTCGCCGAGTTTCATAAAGGTGCTTCCTTCCTCATCCAACTGCTTGATAGGAATTCCCCATTTATGGCCGTCTGCGCTTGAGGTGCCCCAAAGATCCTTTGCGATACCATCCTTCCAGCTGTTTCCTGCGCCGACCCAGACGACATATCCGTCATCGTTGGTATCATACTCACTTGCGGAAACCTCAGAAGGAAGATCAGCCACATCTTGAACCCATTTGGCACCGTACATAGCACCTAACTCTTCACCTTCCATGATGTAGAATGGATTGCGCATATATGGTGCAATGTCAAGCTTTGTAATTTCCGATTTCATTTGAGAGTAATAGGTAAGGCCCATTTCCCATTTGAAGGCGGATGTGTTGACCAGTGATGCATTGGCTTCAATTTCGATGGACTCATTTTCCAAAGTTCCCGCGTTCTGCCACTGGTTACCATAACCGTAGTAGCCTGCGAGCGGAACATAGAGAATCTGGTTTTCTGTGACAGCTGATACATAAGTTGCCGACATGCTGAATCTGTTCATAAGAGTAAAATCAAAACCCATCTCTGTTTCGGTCTGAAACTCAGGTATGAGAGATTTATTGCCAAGATTGCCTTTGGAGGCTACCCCGCCGGAAATATTCCAGGTTTCAAACCGGGCGGTGAATCGAGGCCTGGATCCTGCCGTTCCGGAGGAAAACCGAAGCTTAAATTCATCAAACATTGGCAGGAACCAGAAAGGTTCTTCAGAAATTCGATAGGCAGCAGCAACCCTGCTGTAGTTGTGCCAACGGTCATCAGGACCGAAAAGGGAGCTCCCCTCTTTCCTGAAGAAGAAGTCGGCAATATACTTATCGGCATAGTCTAGCATAACACCACCCAGGTTACTAATACCCGTAACTTCCTGCTGCCAGGAAGAAAGCTGGCGATTATCAGCAGCGGTGTTGCTCAGATTCCTTACGCCTCCAACGGCGAAGTCACGACCGTCAGCGTCAAATCCGTCAGACTTGGACTGTTCAAAGGTGGAAGAAGCGGTCAGCTTAGCTGTCAGATCCCCGAAAGTTCTGGTGGCCATAAACTTGACGTCACCATTGATACCCATATCATAGTCAGTCGTTTTTATGTACCTACCATCAACGTTAGTACCCGCATAGTTGATATTTATAAACCCAATCGGGTAATGTGAATCGTAGTTACGGTTAGATCTGTCATAGCTGAGGCTACCGGTAACATTCGCCCAATCAAGAGGTGACCACCTTAGGCTCATGCTCGTCATAACTCGCCGCCTGAAGTCATCTCTATCGTTATAACGGAGAAAATAAAGCGGATTTTCTTCTACAGAGTTGGGATCAGGTCGAATATAGAGTCGCTCGGTGGCCGGGTCGATCATTGTAAGATCGGCGTCTGGCGCCATGAATGTAATGGCGTAAAAGCCACCAAAAGTACTTGCAACAACGTCACGTTCCGTTTGACTAACAAGAGACGTGAAGGAGACATCAAGACTATTCCGGAAGTTATGATCAATATTCAAGCGGAAATTCTGCCGCGAAAGACCACTGATATCCGAAAGAATTCCCTGCTGGGTCGTGTTGCCAATAGACACCGCAAAATTGGTGTTGTCCATATTACGGCTCACGGTAACCGTTTGGCTGTTTTGGTCATTCGTACCGAAAAAGCGTCGCATCTGGTCGTACCCACCTGCCGGGAGACTTACCTTCGCATCACCCACCTCTCCTGTGGAGACATATTTGTACTCGTTGTCATAAAACTCAATGCCCGGAACTGCTGTGCCATCCGACTTCTTAAAAACATCAGACGCTCTTCCAACTTCTCTGGGGTCAATGACGTTTCCATCAGAATCGATATAATCCCCCGCACTGTTTTGCAGATAGGCATGTGATCTGTTCACATCAAGTGTGTTCGGGAGATCGTTTCTGCCATACTCACTGCGGAACCTAATCTTTGTCTGGTTCTGTGCCAGAGCTTTGCCCCGCTTGGTTTTAATCTGAATAACGCCGTTAGCAGCACGAGCTCCATACATGGAAGCACCGGCAGCTCCCTTTACGACCTCTATGCTCTCAATATCATCCCCGGGGATATCTGACAGGGGAGATCCGCTTACCGAAGGGTCAATAACGACACCATCAACAATATAGAGGGGGTCCTGAGAACGGCCTGAAGCGTTGATACTTGTTGGGCCCCTAAGGAGGACCGAGGGGGAATCACCAGGCTGACCACCACCCTGTACAACTTTCACGCCGGCAACTTTTCCGTAAAGTGCAGATGCTGGAGATGTTGCAGGAACCCGTTCCAAAGCTTCGGCAGTCACCTGCCCTGTTGATAGGGGAGATTTTACTTTAGGTGTCGCGTCAACAAGTCCCGTTACTACGACGGCATCCATCTGTAGGACGTCTTCTTCCAGTGAAAAATCTTGCGTGATAGTTCCGGCTGAGAGAGTGACTGACACTGTTTGGGTTCGGTAACCAATAAAGCGGGCGGTAAGTTTAACCTCTTGGCCGGAGGCCTGTGCTGTGAAACTGTAATTACCGTCCACATCTGTTGCGCCACCATAATTGGTCAGTTCTACAACCACGTTTGCTCCAGGCAGAGGATCGCCGGAAGTATCCGTTATACGACCTGATACGACAGCATCCTGCGCCGATAGGCCGGTCACAAGAAAAACTGTCACCAAGAATGTTGCCAGCAATCGAGACTGTTTCATAATATTCGACTCCTTTTTCAAAACTCTTAGGTTATGCACAAATAGCCCCCAACTGGGGGTTACCCCTAATTTCACCGGCGAATTTAGCCCTCATTTCAATGTTGGCAAGGTTTTTTTTGCATTTTTCACTCATTTCTCGAGTAAAGCTCCGTCGAGAAATGACCACTTTTCAAGTTGAGAGCCCAGAAAGACTCTTGTCGATGAAAATGTTCTTTTTCTATCCTAAATCTCCTTAGAGAAAAAAAGGGTGACATCGATGGTCCATGCTAAGCCACAGCGAATAGGAACAAACTCCTCATGCCAAAAAACACAAAGTGGAAAAGAGCCGATCTTATTCAACACCAGGGATGGATGAGGACTTGTTAGATACGACCACAGCCTCAGCTTCCATTTCCACAAGATACTCTTCTCCCACAAGAGATGCTTGAACCAACGTGTTGGCGGGAAGAATTTCTTTGAATCGCTCGCCGTGGGTGCGGGCTACCGCCTCCCAAAAGTCTAGGCTTGAGACAAATATACGAGTTCGAACCACTTGCGCTAGCGACCCACCGAGGGATTGGATAGCACCCTCTATCTTATCAATAATGAAATGTGTCTGGGACACAGGGTCACTTCCGCCGATGAGCCTGCTGCCATGGCTCGCGGTCGTCCCCGAAACCCAGATTTTATCACCCTGTCGAACAGCTCGGCTGTACCCGGCCATTGTCTCCCAGACAGTACCGGACAAAGCCACCGTTTTCCCTCCGGCCCTATGACGGGTTTCATAGGGTGGTGGAATAGTCTCTATATGGTGGGAAAGATCACCTGATGCTGTAAGAAAGGGCGGTTTTCGATATTCATCTCCGCAATCGCCGTGGATTGGGGTCAGCTTTGCAATCGCCACTTCGATCTCAGATTGACTTTCTTGGTCAAGCGAAAATTCAAAAAGGCGAAGGTTATCCTTGACGTGTTCCCTCTCGGTGAGACGAGCCCCTATAATAACGCTGCCAACTGCAGGTTGCTCCAAGATGTAACGGCTAGCTACATTGGAAATGGACACTTCTTTCCTGTTCGCAACAGTGTTAAGGGTCTGAAGTAAATTTTGGAACTTATCCCACCCGCCGGCGACATCGATGAATCGTCTATATTTCATCTGTGACCACGTATTGAGTGTATCGAGTTCCGGTTCAGGTGAATCGAGCCACCTCTCTGAGAGAAACCCGCCCGCCAATGTCCCGTACGCCAGCAATTTGATATTGTTCTGTTGACAAAAGTCAAACATTGCCGCTGATGGCCGTTGATCCAAGAGAGAGAAACAAACCTGATTTGAAACGATTTCAATCCCAGAATGAACCGCCATTCTCAAATGGGCTACATCGAAATTGGTCAGTCCAATGTGATGGATAACTCCCTCTTTCTTTAGCTCATCCAAATAAAAGAGGGCGTCCAGCCAAGAGGGGTCAGTATAGCTCCACGCATGGAACTGGATAAGGTCAATGGTGTCACGGTTCATCCTTTTCAGGGCGCGCTTTACTCCAGCACGTACATCTTTTTCTGTCAGAGGGCCCGGTTCAGGTACCCATTTTGTCAGGAGCTGGACGTCATTCCGCCCTTTGGCAAAGTGCCCCGCAATCTCCTCTGCTGAACCGTAATGATCGGCCATATCAAATGAGGTGAGACCCATGTCCACGTAGGTTCCCATGGCTGAGGCAGTGGCCTTGCGATCCAGGAGATCTCCAGCTCTCTCCATATCAGCTATCTGCCACAATCCGGTGATAATCCGGGAGACGGATAAACCGGGGGCCAGTTCGCAACGATCAACCTGAGAGGACAATGTTCTCTATTCCGGCGGTAACGTTGAAAAAAGTTTCTTCACATCAATACCTTTCCGGTGAAGTTTCGCCAGTTCACGAAAATAAATCAAAGACGCCATGGTCAGCACGATTGCCCAAATGACTGTGGAGTGAAGGTACCACGCTTCCGCTGGGGATGACAGATCTTTCCAGATGTGAACCGTCAGGAAGAGTGACAGTATGGCCACGCCGGCCGCTGCTAGTGGAATCTGAATCTTGCTGGAAGAGAAAACTTTGACTCCGGCTGCGATCTGAGGATTATGTTTTGGCAACGTTAGAACGGTTACACACATGAGCAGGAAATTAACCAGCATGGATGTTACCAAGATATCAACTCCGAGAAAAAAATCCCCAGCCATATGACTTCCAAGAATGCCCACCGTCGCCATAACACCACTCAGTACAATTGCCAAGTGGGGCGTATGCCAGCGACGGCTCACTGTTGCGACATTGCTTGGGAATATGCCGTCCTCAGCCCAGGCAAACATGAGCCTTGAAACCGCGAGCAACATGGCGGGGAGATCGTTGATCAGCGCTACTGCTGCGCCGGCTACGATGGTCACTGTCCAACCTGGAGACAGAAGTGTCCCCAGCAATCCCGGCGCTGTCAGATCGCGCATTTGAGCATTTTCAGCAATATAACTCCACGGTACAGCATGATAAACCGCCGCTGTGAACAACATATAGAACGATCCAACGATCAACACGGCCATGCCTGTCGCGAGAGGCAGGTTGCGTGCTGGGTTTCGAGCCTCTCCACCGGCCTGGGCAATGGAATCAAACCCGATAAAGGTTGAGAATAAGACAGCAGCAGCAGGAAGCATAAGACTTGTACGGAGAGGGGGCGAATCACCGCTGAAAGAGACCGAAGTTGCCAAAGCAAAATCCTCATGGTCAAATGAGAATCCAGCAATAATTACGACACTCCCTAATGCGAACATGAGAAACATGAGAGGGATCAGTGTTCTTTCATAGGTTTGAATCCCCCTTATATTGATAAACACAAAAAACCAGAGAAAAACCAGTGACAGGGTCACACGTACGGGACCTTCATCGAGGCTTTGGGCCATGCCGTCCCACCCCACTGCTGACAAAATATCCCTTATGAAAGGGATCATCACATAGGAGACTACCCCTATGGCAATGGAGAGACCAAACCACTGCGAGAAGCTTGCCACAAAACCAAGATAGGGATTTAACCCTCGGCTGGCATAAATGTAGCTTCCCCCCGCGCGGGGCATGGCGGAGCCGAGAATAGCATAGGCCATGGCGGCAAGAACCGCGGGGACTGCCGCAAGCATATAGGCAGGAATAACGTATGGGCCGATTCCCGGCACGTTTCGCTGTATCATTATAGGCACTACATTGATGGCAGCCCCCATCATGGAACAGATTCCCGTGGCGGTTAGACCCAATAAGCCCATGTCTCGAGACAAGCTTGTAGTGCGATTTTTCATCAGTCTATTAAAAAAGATTTGACATGATCGGAGTGAGGCTCCGCTACGTTTGAAACTTAGGCTCTAATTGTGTTGATTCAGAGCTATCAGCTTTTGATCAGATAGGTGCCCTTTAATACTTTGAATCCATTCTTGGACCAGTACGCCACCTCAGGTTCATTCCCTTTACTTCCGAGGATTGATGCGCATCCGACTTCCCCGTCCTTGTTCAAGGCAACCATTTTATCATCAAAATCAACTTTGTCTTTCCCGCCATTGATATCGATGATTCTCTGGCACACTGCTTCACACGCCTCCTGTGGCGATTTACCCACTCTCATCTGCTCCACGCCGTAAAATGATCCACAGGAGCGGAGAAGCTCTTCACCCCTTCCGGTTGCTCCCACTGCGCCCACTTCATTGTCCACGTAAAGCCCGGCCCCGATGATGGGGGAGTCCCCAATGCGGCCTGGAATCTTCCATGACAGTCCGCTGGTGGTGGTAATACCTGCCATATCGCCGTTGGTGTCTAAAGCAAGCACGTTGATTGTTCCTGATGTTCGTTCCATTTGGTAATTACCGTCTTTCGGAGGAAACCAGTCGTCGTCATCAGAGAGGTTTTCTTTCCACTGGAGCCATAGCTTCCTTGATTCCTCCGTCAGTAGGTTTTCCACTTTGAAACCGTGTGCTATGGCAAACTCCTGCGCCCCTTTCCCAACAATATGGATGTGGTCTGTCCTTTCCATGACAAGTCGTGCCACAGAGCAGGGTGTCTTGATCCCTTCCAGCGCCGCAACCGAGCCGCAGTTGTGTGTCGGTCCGTACATGATAGAGGCATCCAACTGAACAACACCCCGTTCATTGGGAAGACCGCCATAGCCTACTGACGTGTCTTTAGGGTCGAGTTCCGTCACGTTCGCTGACTTTTCCACCGCATCCAAAAGCGATCCTTTCTTGGCGAGAATATCCCACCCGGGCTTTAACACCTTCCCCCCCCAGTCTGCTCCTCTGCTGCAGAGGATAACGGGGTTGTTTTTCCTGGCTGCTGGATTCGGCTTCATCGATCCGCGCCCCATCACAGGAAGCGATATTCCGAGCGCCGACAGCGTCCTGAGAAAGTTTCTTCTGTCAATCATAATGTCTCCTTGTTTTCTTACCAGGGGTGTGAACCTATCTCATTTGCTTAATTGTGGGTTCGAATGTAATACTGTTCCGGCAGGGACAACGGATCACTTCTTCCGAAGCACCTTTCCGGCAAGAGCGCCCGTGAACTGTCCCTCTCGGATCGCCGCTTCCCCGTTTACAAAGAGGTACACCATCCCTTCCGAAAGTCGGTGGGGTGCTGTGTATGTGGCGGGGGTCCTGATCTTCTCAGGATCGAAAATGGCAATATCCGCCACCGCCCCTTCCTCAAGGACTCCCCGGTCGTCCATGCCGTACACTCTCGCCGGCAGGAATGTCATAC
>LUOC01000060.1:0-5911 GCA_001626655.1 Fidelibacterota bacterium REDSEA-S14_B6
GGACCGGCGGGAAGGGTTTCTCGACTATCTCACAGCCCATCGCAGAGGCGCTTCCGAAAAACGGGAAATTGAATCGCCGGAGGAGATGGCGAAGGAGATCAAGAAAGTGGCGAAACTGTTCGGCGCCGAATTAGTGGGGATCACCTTCTTCGATGAGCGGTGGGTCTATACGCATAAATACAGCAGGCGGAGTGAGGACGAGCAGGAGATGGACCTTCCTGAAGGACTCACATCGGCCATCGTGGTGTGCCACGAAATGGATCACGCCCTGTTAGAGACGGTCCCTTCGGCCCTAAGTGGAACTGCCACCGGCGTCGGCTATTCACAGGATGCGGTGACGCTCCTCGCCCTCGCCCAGTACATTCAGAACCTCGGTTATAAGGCGGTGGCTAGTATGAACGATACGGCCCTCAGCATCCCCCTTGCCATTAAGGCGGGGCTCGGTGAATACGGCAGGCACGGCCTCCTCATCACGCCTGAAATGGGCCCGCGCCTCCGCATCGGCAAAGTGTTCACCGACCTACCACTCGTTCACGACAGTCCTGTCCGGTTCGGCGTGAAGGAGTTTTGCGACATCTGCAGAAAATGCAGCGACGCTTGCCCGCCCACGGCCATCCCCGATGGCGAACCGTCAGAGGTGACTTATAATCGATCGAATATTCCGGGAATCAGCAAATGGACCGTTGATGGTGAAAAGTGTTTCGACTTTTGGGCGAAGCAGGTGACGGACTGTTCAATTTGCCTCCGCGTCTGCCCCTACAGCCGGGATTATCCTGCACCCTTGAATCGGTTTCGCATCAAACTGATGGGAACGTTTCTTCGTCGATTCTTGCTCTGGCTGGACAACTTTTGTGGCGGTGGAGACCGGAAACCGCCCAGTTGGTGGTGGTTTGACTCTTACACAAAATGAAAAAACTAAAAGTAAAAATATTTTCCTTTATTTTTGGATTTTCTGCTTATGCCGCTGAACCTTTAGTGGATGCACAATGGTTAGGCAATAATTTGAATAATAGTAAAATTTTTATTTTGGATATTAGAAACATAATTGATCAAGGATCCTATGATACTTTTATTAAAGGTCATATACCAGGCTCCATTCATTCGCATTATCTTCAAGATAAATGGCGAACAACAGTTGATGGAATTATTGAACAATTACCACCAATAAAACATCTTGAACAGTTAATCGGCAATCTTGGAATTGGAAATAAAAACCATGTAATCATCGTTTACGGTGGTGCGAATTCGACTGATTTTGGCAGCGCAGCTAGAGTATACTGGACCTTTAAAACGCTGGGACATGACAAAGTGTCTATTTTAAATGGTGGTCATAAAGGTTGGGAGTATCAGGGTTTTAAAATTCAAATTGGTGACCATAGTCCAAGGCCTGTAAAGTTTATAGCTAAGTTTAATGATAAGTACTTTGCTAATGCTGGAGATGTTATTAAAGCTATAGAAAATAATAGCATTGGTTTGGTTGATTCTAGGCCCGCCGATTATTTTGTTGGAGTCAAGAAAAAAACCAAGCTTTAAGAGCAGGAAGAATTAAAAATTCTTTTAATCTAGAACAACACGACTTGGTTAACAGCGATGGTCCTTTAAAATCGTTAGAAAAAATTAAGACACTAATTTCACAAGCTGGTTTGTCTGGTAAAGACGGCTACATAACTTACTGTAATTCAGGACACTGGTCATCTACAGTTTGGTTTGCTTTAAGTAAAGTAACTAAACAAGAAAATGTAAAAAATTATGACGGTTCTATGGTCTATTGGACATCAGATCCTAAGAGAGAAGTTATAAAAGATTAGTTTGGTTAATTGGTTCATCTCGTACTGTCAATTTATACTGAACCTTATAACTTACTGGTTTCTAAAATTCCAGCATGACCCCCCCTACAGGCATGGTTTTATACTGCCATACTTCTCTTTTTGTCCCGTCAGAACTGTAAGCGTAGTCCCAGATGTTGTTCCGATCGTAGACGTTCATAATGTTTACGTAGGTCACAATATTCATCTTGGGAAGCATCGATCGCTGCAAAAACATAAAATCAAGTCTGTGATATTCAGGAAAACGTTGACTGTTCCAGTCAGCATCTTCGCGAGCTACCCAGTCCCGCAATTCAGAGAAATATGTCCGTTCAGTGTAGGGCCGGCCGCTGTTGTAGCCAAAGCGGACATTCAGTTCAATTTCATCAGCTATAGGATTCAAAGGTCCTAAAAGAGTGGATGTTATCCGGTACCATTTTTTCTTTTTTAAATCCTTATACCATTCTTCTTTATGGAATTTCTTTTTGTAGGAATTCTTTTTTATTACGTCAGAAACATAAAGTTCGTCACCACTAGCTCAAAGCCACGACTCCTCGCTTCCCCCTGGTTAATCCAGTGAGATCTGTGTTTCAAAGTTAATGGATATTCTTCCTTCGGGTTGGTCCAGTAATAGTGGGTCGGGAGATTTTCGTACATCTTGTAGAATACTTCAAGTGAACCGCGAAAATCTGGGGCAAAGAAGTGCTCGATTCCAACAACGAACTGATTAGTGAACTTCGCTTTGAGATCGCGATTCAGATCATCGGGATCTCGATAGACAAGGTTGTATCCCGGGTACTGGTAGTGTTTGCCGTAGCCGAGGTGAAGATTGGTGTCCTCATTAATAAAGAACTCTATATTCAACCGTGGTGATAAGACTAATTCTTCAGTAGCCGTAAAATAGTCCGCCCGCCCTCCGGCCGTAACTTGTGATCTCTGACCAATACCTGCCTGCCATTGTGCATAGCTTCCCATTTTCCAAGTGGTTTCCATCTCGTTAAAATTAAACTCGGGTTGAATGTGTGAAATACCAGTCCTAGGAGGATTATCAACCATCCATTGTGCACCGTCCCAGAAGGAAGTATCATACAAGAAAAGAGAATCTGTTCCTCCCCATTCATCATATGAAAACCCGATGTTTCTTAATAAGGCACCGACAGAAAAACTTCCCAGATCTGACCTTAAAGACCAGTCAGACTTTAAGGTATGTTCAAGAATTGTGTTGTCTCGGGTGAACCATGGATTGTCCTTTTCGCCAAAATTGTAGACCCAGGTAAAGGATTTCTTGCTTACTGTGGATAGTGTTGTCAAACCGTAACCACGCTGACCGAGAAGTGTCTGTAGACTGGCACCGGCAACATAGACTTCCCCTTCCCAATCAACACTCTCGGCTCCACGGGTAAGTACTTCATTTTCGGAAATAATGTTTATCTGGTCAAATGCAGCCAGAGCATTAAGTATTACTCGTTTACTGCTTGATAAGTCATAAACGACCTTTACCTGATGATTGTTGTACTGTGGCACAGCTGTCATACCGATACTCTCAACAATCAGATCCAAAAAACTCCAGGTGGTACTTGCTAGAAATGCTCCCCTACCGCCTGCAAGGGGACCCTCAGCGTTTATTCTTGCACCAGCCATAGAAAGATCAAAAGCTGTTTCAAGCTGCTCCCGGGACCCTTCCCGCATTTTGATGTCCATGACGCTACTCGCTTTGTCACCATAACGAGCCGAGAATGCTCCAGGTGTAAACTCAATCTCACGAACAAAGAGGGGGTTGATCATATTAATGGGGCCACCTCCAGCTCCGTCAATACCGAAATGGTTGGGATTGGGTATCTCAATATTGTCCAGAAGGAACAGGTTTTCTCCTGGCATACCCCCCCTTGTGATGATCTCATTTTCCTGATCGCTGGCTGACGTTACCGATGGTAAGGATTGTACCATCCGCTGGATATCGAATACACCACCAGGATCACTGCGAATTTCAAAGTTGTCTACATGCATGGTACTCAGGACAGATGCAGAAGAACGTGTAAAAGCTTTGCCTGTGACCTCTACGGCTTCCCCCTCAAGAGATTCCATATTCAAGTTAATGATCAGATCCAGAGGACGAGCAGCGGTGACCATCAGGTTAAGAAACACTCTCTGCTCGTAGCCAATCATACTTACCTGAAGGTGTCTTGTGCCCGCAGTGATTTCTCCTATCTCAAACTTCCCTTCCAAATCTGTTGCATCTCCCAGTTGAGTATCGATAATCATGACATTTGCACCAACAAGGGGCTGGAGTGTGTTTGCATCTCTCACCACACCCGAGACATCATTTCCTGTGAGTCTTTGCACCTAATTAACGCTTAGGGGGACAATAAAAATAATCTACTGTTACAAATAAGTTCCTTTCGATCTAAACACTTTTCAGTCAAAGTAAGTTTCTTAATTAGGAGCCGATCCCATCCCAAAAATTACAGCCAAAATCGCTTTATAGACTCTTTCCAGACTTGATACACTGACCCATTCATCAATGGCATGGGCACCGTGACCGATTGGTCCAAACAAAACAGCGGGAATTCCGGCTTCTGCTGCAAGGGCTGAATCGGCCCAGTAGGACATGCCAGCCAGTTCAGAATCCTGCGTAACCTGTTTGATACGGCGGACGATATCGGCCGATTCGGGGGTCTCCATGGGGGGACGGCTGAACTGTTTTTTCGCCTCAACAATCGCTTCACCGCCGGCGCTTCTTGCTGACGAAACAATGCGCTCAAATTCTGCGTCAAGCTGTTCATCGGTCTCGCCGGGGAGGATTCGCCTCTCCCAGTCGATCCGGGATTCAGCAGCGATGACAGGGAGGTTTGTCCCGCCTTTTACCATCCCCACGTGCAGAGAGCTGTGGCCGAGAAGGGGATTCGGCTCTGCAGCGGAGAGCTCCTCACCGATTGAGGTGATCTCACTGATAAGGGCGCCCAGCGGTGTGATGGCGTCCACCCCCTCTTCGGGACGGGAGCCGTGGGCCGCCTTTCCCTCAATTTCTATCTCGTACCAGGCAAACCCCTTGTGGCAGATTCCGATCTGCTCCTCCGTCGGTTCAAGGATGATGGCGGCCGAGGGCGGTTCATCCAGAGAACTGAGCCAGTCACCCATGAGGTGCTCCATGCCGATGCTCAAATCTTCTTCATCACAGACAAAGGTGAGGTGGACGTCCCCTGGCGGCGGTTCCGCAGCAAGCGCCTCCCCCAATCCGAGCATGACGGCGACGCTCCCCTTCATATCGTAGGCGCCCCGGCCGTAGAGCCTGTCGCCCTCCCGGCGGAGCGTGAAGGGGTCGTACATCCCTTCCACGCCGACCACGTCCACATGGGCATTCAGCAGGAGGCTCGGCGCCTCGCCTGTTCCCGAGACGGTACAGACCACGTTCGTCCGGCCCGGTTTCACCTCATGAATCTGAGGATTGAGCCCCGCCATGGAAAGAACATCAGAAATGTGGCGGCAGACGTCCGCCTCGCCGGGACCCCCCTCCCACGCCGGATTGACAGAATTGCAGGCGACTACGCCGGCTAACAGTTCTTCGAGCCGCTTTTCCATCAGTGGAGCTTTTGCAAAGGTGGCGGCAGGTCGTCGATCCGGACAGAAAGGATGTAGGGCGATTCCCCCTCCTCCCAGTGACCGTAGGTTGTTGTCACGATGGCGCCGCTCGGGAGCACCTCCACGCCGGGATAGGTGCTGTCCCAACGGTTCTTATTATCCTTGATCCGAATCCGAAGCTGGCCCCGCCTCCCCGCCACGAGGTCGTCATAGGTTCCTACCCACACCACCCAGTCGCCCCGTGTGGGGCTCCCTTTCGCCATGTCGCGGAAGGAGATAAAGAGGCGGCCGTCGTTGAGGTACTTGCCGGTATGGCGGTCGCCTGTCAGTTCCAGAGGTAGTTCCCGGGGTGCCGACCACGATTTGCCCTCATCAGATGAAAACATAATATATGAGTTCCGAGTCCGGCTGTTCTCCCTGAGGAGGGTCGCAAGGTGTTTCCCGTCCGGTGACCGGACAATCCCCGGCTCGCAGAGGTGTACGGTGGAATCGGCAATGATCGTCTGAGGAAACGACCAGGTGAGGCC
>LUOC01000060.1:5963-16021 GCA_001626655.1 Fidelibacterota bacterium REDSEA-S14_B6
GTCTGATACAAGGTGAAGATGCCCGTCCCCGATCCGTTTTCCGTGAAGAATCGGCCGTCATCATGAAACATGGCGAGATACCGGCCGGGCGTCTTGAGGGGCACCACACTCCCCATCACCACAATGCCACCCCAGTCGCCCACCTGCTCAAGCGGAGACCAGGTGGAACCGTCATCTTCCGAAACGGCGAGACGGGCAGGGTAGAGCCCCGACCACATGATCAATCTTTTCTTACCATCCCGATCGATCACACGGTGGAGCGTCGGCACCTCTTTGCTGGTGGACCAGTTTTCCGGCACCGGCAGGCGGTCGGACCACGTCCTCCCGCCGTCCTCACTCCGTTTGTAGACGATGGCCCCCTTGCCGTGTCCCTTGGGATAGACCGTCAGGATCGTCTTTCCGTCCTCCAGAAGAACCGTCGTCGGATGGCCGAGATAGACTCCCTTCTCCCGATCCACAACCACCTGTATGTCTGTTCGATCGTCCAGATCGATGGTGGGAATCTTGAAGAAGGAGTGCTGCCCAAGCGCGGCGGAAATCGTGAGGACGAAAATTGGACTAATGCCAAGCCGCCGAGTGATTATCCGTCTGTTCATCCTGTCTCCTTATATCTTGATCGTGAGTAAGGCGAAGTTAGCCTACGCCGACCGCAAACTCAATTGACAACCTTTTCGCCGGTGGCGTGTCTTATTGAGGAATGTTGATCAAAACTGAACAATCGAAATGAAAGAACTAAAATGAAAAAGAAACTAGAGTTCGATTTCCTGATTCCGCTGACGCTGATCGGGATCGTCATTACCGATCTAATGCTGCTCGCTCTGTGAAGCGGCTTTACCGAAACAAGACGGAGGGAAAGCTGGCGGGCGTCTGCGCCGGTCTCGGCGACTACTTTGATATCGATCCCGTACTGATCCGACTCCTGTTCGTGTTCTCGATCCTCTGGTGCGGGATCGGTATCCTCTCTTGCATCGCAGCGTGGATTCTTATGCCCGAGCAGACTCTCCACTCAACCGTAGCCGACAGTTAGCCTCCCGATTTTCCCGCCTGTTTCCTCTTCGCCCCTAAAGTAGATTTCGGCCCCTATGGGCCGTGAAGAACAGAAGAAATGGTTTTTCGCCATCGATCGCGGCGGCACTTTCACCGATGTGATCGGTGTCGATCCCGATGGAAAAACCGTCACACTGAAACTCCTTTCCCAATCATCAGAATATACCGATCCCGCCATCGAGGGCGTCCGAAGACTGCTCGGCCTTTCGGAAGGGAGTCCAATTCCGCCTGACCGAGTAGCCCGAATCCGGATGGGGACTACGGTGGCCACCAACGCACTGCTGGAGAGAAAAGGGACGCCAACCGCCCTCTTCATTACTAAGGGGTTCGGCGATCTCCTTGAGATCGGTAATCAGGCCCGGCCGAGGCTGTTCGACCTCGCCGTAAAGAAACCGGAACAGCTTTACAGCCTCGTGCAAGAGGTGGATGAGCGTCTCGATCGTGAAGGAAATGTGGTCCGCCCTCTCAACGAATCGGCACTCCGGAAAGATCTGGAGGAGGTGCGCGGAAGCGGTGTTTCGTCCATCGCTATCGTCCTCATGCACGCCTGGAGGAATGGGGCACATGAATCGCGGGCAGCGCAGATTGCACGGGAAGTCGGCTTCTCCCACATCTCCGTCTCCCACGAGATTATGCCCCTCATAAAGATTGTAGGTCGGGGACAGACCACCGTTGTGGACGCCTACCTCAGTCCGATTCTTCTGGAGTACGTCCGGTCGGTGCGGCTGCAGACGGGGGAAATCCCTCTCGAATTCATGCAGAGCTCCGGCGGACTGACTGACGCCGACAGCTTCACCGGAAAGGACGCCATCATGTCCGGCCCAGCCGGGGGCGTCATCGGGGCGGCGGCGGTGGCGAAGCTGAACGGGCTCGGCGAAACAATCGGTTTCGACATGGGCGGCACCTCCACCGATGTCTCCCGCTACGGCGGTGACTTTGAGCGCGTGGTGGAGGTGCAGACGGCGGGCATCCAGTTTCAGACGCCGAGCCTCAAGATTAACACCGTAGCGGCGGGGGGCGGCTCGCTCCTCTGGTTTGACGGTCAGAAAATGCGCGTAGGGCCCGAGTTCTTCCCTAAAACATTCGGCGTCACCCACGATCAGCCTCTTGACTCTCACGCCACGGAAGAGAGCTTTGCCCAAATCACGGATGAGATCAACTCAGCGCTGCAGACGGAATTCTCGGAAACAGACGTCGCCCTCGGTTTCGTCCGAATTGCCAACGAAACCATGGCGTCTGCCATCAAGGAGATATCCGTGGCGAGGGGATTCGATGTTCGGACACACGGCCTCGTCTGCTTCGGCGGGGCGGCGGCACAGCACGCCTGTGGCATCGCCCGGATTCTCGGCATACGGAAAGTGATGATCCATCCGCTGGCAGGACTCCTCTCTGCCTACGGCATCGCCATGGCAGATCAGTCCCGATACGCCCTCCGCTCGGTGCTTAAGCAGTACGCGCCAGAAACAGTGGCAGAGTTTGAGGGTCAGTTCGCTGACATGGCCGCACCGCTTGAAAAGGAAATCGCCGGTGCCGGAATAGAGCGCCAGAACATTGTGACGAAAAAATTCTTCGATCTCCGGCCTACTGGAACGGACAACTTTCTCACCATCCCAGTCGGAGATTTTGAGGAAACTACCGACAGGTTCGCCGAACTTCACACGCAGCTTTACGGCTTCGCCCCCACAGACGATCTCGAATTGGTGAATCTGCGGGTGGAGGTGAACGGCCGGGGACACCACTTTGAGGAACAGAGCCTCGGAAAAAGTGATGCTGAAATCCCGGCGCCGAAAGTGGTCACTGAAGTGACCTTCGACAGTGAAACTCGGCACGTTCCGGTCTATAATATGGATGATCTCGATCCGGGCTTCACCTTGGACGGACCGGCCATCATCACAGAGCAGTCCTCAACAATCGTAGTGGAGCCGGGCTTTTCGGCGTTCCTTAATGAGTACCGTCATATCGTCCTGACACAGAAGGAAGCGGCGGAAGTTGCCGTGGGGCCGGAGAGAGATCCCATCATGCTGGAGGTGTTCAACCACCTTTTCATGAGCATCGCCGAGCAGATGGGGCACACACTCACCAATACATCCCACTCCGTAAACATAAAAGAGCGTCTCGATTTTTCCTGCGCCATCTTCGATCCCGATGGAAATCTCGTGGCAAACGCGCCCCACATGCCGGTGCATCTCGGCGCCATGAGCGAATCGGTGAAGGCGATTATCGAAGCGAACCGAGGTTCCATGAAAGAGGGCGACGCTTATCTGATGAATAATCCACACCGCGGCGGCTCCCACCTTCCCGATCTCACGGTCATCGCGCCTGTCTTCGGAGAGTCTGATCAACCCATCTTCTATACGGCCAGCCGTGGACACCACGCCGATATCGGCGGCACGACACCCGGCTCCATGCCGCCGTTCGCCGAGACCATTCAGGAAGAAGGGGTCGTCATCGACAATTTCCTTCTCGTTGAGGATGGTGAACTTCGGCTCCCGCCGCTCAGAGTCCTCCTCTCTTCCGGAGACTTTCCTGCCCGAAACATTGATGAGCGTATTGCCGACATCAAGGCGCAGATCGCCGCCGTGAACAAAGGGATCATCGAAGTGGCGCGGTTGATCGAAAAGTACGGCGAGGCAACAGTCCACGCCTACATGGGGCACATTCGGGACAACGCCGCCGAATCGATGCGGGGCGCCCTTGCCAACTACCTCGGTGATCAGGCGTCGCTGGACCTCGCATTCGAAGATCACCTCGACAGTGGTGACACCATCGCTGTAAAGATTACGCTGGAGAAGGGAGGTGTCCGCCTGATGATCGATGAGGAGATTCCCCTCAACTCCGGCTGCCTCGAGCCCATCGATATCATCATTCCCGAAGGGTGCCTGCTACGGCCGGACGACTCCGCCGCCGTGGTGGGCGGCAATGTGGAGACCTCCCAGCGGATCACCGACGTACTCATTGGCGCCCTCGGACTCGCCGGCGCATCGCAGGGAACTATGAACAACTTTCTGTTCGGCGCTGAGGACGGCTCCGGAAAACAGTATTACGAAACAATCGCCGGCGGCTCGGGCGCAAGCGACGGACACCCCGGAGCTTCGGCCGTCCAGGTTCATATGACCAACACTCGAGCCACCGATCCTGAAGTGTTGGAACTGCGATATCCTGAAATTCGGCTGGAGCAGTTTTCAATCCGCAAAGGGTCGGGAGGGGACGGCCGTTTCAGAGGAGGGGATGGAACGGTCCGGGAGGTTCAGTTTCTGGAAAAGAGAAAAATTTCAATCCTCTCTGAACGGCGCAATTATCGTCCCTACGGCATGGCTGACGGCGGCTCGGGGACGGCTGGAAGGAACAGACTCATCACCTCTTCGGGGAAAGAGGTGGCGCTTGCAGATAAGGTTGAACGGGTGGTAGAGTCAGGCGAAAGGATTATTATTGAAACTCCCGGCGGCGGCGGTTTCGGCGCGGCGGTGGAAGAATCGGAGAAGTGAGATGACAAAGCAGACGAACAGAAAGCGGGAAAAATTCTATAAGGACCTGTCGTTCCTCAACAGTCCCGATGGCCGGCCTGCACGGCTGCTAGCGGAATACTTCGGGCCGCTGCGTATTTTTCGAAAAAAGAAGATTAAGGATACGATCGTCTTCTTCGGCTCGGCGAGGATTCCGTCGCCGGAGACTAAAGGCGATGTCGAAAACAGGGAGCTCGCCTCCCTCGTCAGATACTACGAGGATGCCCGGAAACTCGCATACAGAATGACCGAATGGTCTAAAGGACTTGGGCATTCCCAGCACCGGTTTATCGTCACCGCCGGAGGAGGAGGAGGAATCATGGAGGCGGCGGCGCGTGGCGCTTCAGAAGCTGACGGCTACGCCGTGGGACTGAACATTTCGCTCCCCTTTGAGCTGGCCGGAAACAGATACACCACGCCCGAACTCGATCTCGAATTTCACTATTTCTTTATGAGAAAATTCTGGTTCCTCTATCTCGCCAAGGCGCTGGTTATCTTCCCCGGAGGGTTCGGTACACTTGACGAATTGATGGAACTCCTCACGCTAGTTCAGACCAAGAAGCTGAGGAAGAAAGTTCCAGTGGTGGTGTATGACCGGAAGTACTGGGAGAAAGTTGTCAACTTCGATTTTCTGGCCAAATCAGGAACTGTGTCGATTGAGGACCTTGGACTTTTCCATTTCTCCGACACTGTTGACGATGCCTTCAAATTCCTTACGGAGGCGCTCACCGACGCCCACCTGTAACGTCCCTAAGCTGGGATAACGGGAAAGAGGGGGTGATCCATGGGAGAGCCGGCGGGGAGCTCTTCACTAAGGCCGGGGAATTCCGGTGAAGTTTCCCATTTCCGCGGCGCATGGACAACATCATCTCCCATCAGCCGAACAGAGAAAACTCGGCGCCGATTTTTCCCCGAAACGCCCGCCGCGGCGTGGAGTGTCAGCATGTGAAAGGCGACAGCGTCGCCCGGATCGAGTTCCCATCCGAGAATTCTATATTGACTACGATCCATCTCCACATCGGGGACTTCTTTCATTGACCCCTCTGGAAACCACTTCGCCTCCTTGTCGAGGAACGTGCGGGGCATGAGCCACCCTTCGAGGTGCGATCCAGCCACAAACTCCAGTGTCCATTCCCTTGGGACCGGATCCACCGGAATCCAGAAGCTGACGTTCTGGAAACCGTCAACGTTATAGTAAGGCTGATCCTGGTGCCACGGCGTCCCCTGGACGGTCCCCGGCTCTTTCACAAGCATGTGGTCGTGAAACAGGCGCACCTCTTTCGACTGCATCAACCGGGCCGCCACTGAACTGAGAGCGCTCTCTTCGATCAATCGGCGGTAGCCAGAGTTCTCCTGCCATGTGCAAAAATCTTCCATAAACCAGCCGGGATCATCGGGACTACTGGCAACCTTATGACGCCAGCTCGGCGCGGCGATGTTTGCCTCGATCGCTTCTGTGAGCATGGCGATCTCATCAGCGGTGAAGAGGCCGGGAAGGGCCACCGCCCCATCACGCTGGAAATCTTCCACCGTCTGGTCTGACAGATGGTAGCTCACGCCGTGGCCGTCCTGCCGTAAAACAGTTGCTGCACTTCCGGACTGTTGCAGACGCCGGGGCGATCCTTGTAACAGAGGGTTGAAACGTAGCGCGTGGTCTCACCCTTCACCGGCGAAACTCTGTGAAGCTGATAGTAGCCGGCAAACAGGAGCATGGTGCCGGGAGCGACCCCCAGTGTCATTACTTGGGATTCATCCCCGGCGAGGACTTTCCCAAGGGCCTCATAGTCGTCCCACGCTTCGCCCCGAAGATCAGCCACATATTGAAACTCGCCCCCCTCCTCAGGCTTCTGAAGCATAATGGTTGTGGTGACCAACGACTCGTCAAAATGCCAACCGTGATTGTGCCCCTCCTTCATGACGTTCACCGTCAATGCCGCCATGGGATCGGCCATGCGGTAGAGGCGATTGCCGCCGAGGATATCCTGAATGAAGCGAAGAAGGGCGTCCGACTCATAGAGGCGCCGGAGGGCATCATCGGGCCCGATCTGATCGTAAGCGATGACGTCCAGTGAAGTGACCTGCGCCTGCCGGCGGGGGTGATCAGACGGAAAACTGTCATCTGACTCTTCTAAATAGGGATTGTGCAGATCGCGGCAGTTGAAAGCGTCATCTACGACTCCGTCCACCTCCTCCACCATTCTCTCAACAGCAGCGGGAAGCAGGAAATCAGGGGTTCTCCAAGTCCGATCGAAGCTGTGAGCTCAACTCATGATAGTTAGGCGAGTCGACCTCCGAGATGGGGTATCGGTCCAGATTGATGAAGCTTAACTGCATGTCGTTTGCCATCCCATAACCATTTAGTTGTCTCCGCTAGCAGAAGAAACAGTTTGGTTCATTCGATCTGACTCACCATCTTCTCGGCTTATGCGGCAGCAACTGTAATACGTTATGTCGGCTGACCACACTTCATCTCCGCACTTAGAAAGGCAGCTTGGCATTTTTGACTGTTCCATGCTGATCATCGGTGTGGTGATCGGTTCAGGAATTTTCATGACCTCCGGAATCATGTCGGAGGCGCTTCCGTCTCCCGCGCTTCTTCTCGTGGTATGGGTACTCGGAGGTCTTCACGCTCTTGCCGGCGGACTCACCTACGCCGAACTGGGCGCCGCCATGCCGAGAGCGGGAGGGCAGTACATATTCCTCCGTGAAGCGTTCGGGCGCCTCCCGGCGTTTCTTTACGGATGGGTCTCCTTCACGGCCTATCTCACAGGAGCGGTGGCTGCCGTGGCCGTCGCCTTTGCCGCCTTCACCTCAACTTTCATCCCTTTCGTCTCGCCGGATAATGTTATTATCCACGCCCCCTTCGCCATCTCCGCCGGACAGATTCTCGCTGTGTTCATGATTGTACTTTTCTCGGCAGTTAACTACATCGGCGTCGGTGTCGGGAAGACAGTTCAAAACGTGGTGACCGTCACCAAGATTGCTGCGATTGTCCTTTTCATTGCGGCGGGCCTCGCTCTCGGCAGAGAAACGCCCGACTTCAGCGCCTCCCTCCCCTTCGACAGTTTCGGTTCTATCGCCGTCGCCTTTGGGGGCGCACTGGTAGCTGTATTCTGGACTTTCGGCGGGTGGGAGTACGTCACAGCCGTTGCCGGCGAAATCAAAGATCCCCAAAGAAGTCTCCCTCGCTCCCTCGCTATCGGAACGGTGACCGCTACAGCTCTTTACGTACTGCTCAATCTGGTATACCTCCGGGCCCTCCCCATGGAAGAGATGGCCGGCGTGGTAACCATCGGTGAGACTGCCGCCACTTCCCTGTTCGGTTCGCTGGGAGGGCGGCTCATGGTGGTTGCCATCATCATTTCCGTTCTCGGTGCGCTGAACGGCGCCGTTCTTACGGGGCCGAGAGTTTACTATGCCATGGCTCAGGACGGTCTTTTCTTCAAGCGAGCGGCGGAAGTTCACCCTCGATACCACACCCCCGCCAGCGCGATTATCTATCAGGGAATCTGGGCAGCGGTGCTGACACTCTCCGGCACCTTCGAACAACTCATCACATTTGTGGTGGTGGTCAATCTCCTCCTCTGGATGGCCGGCGCCGCGGCAGTCTTTGCACTCCGGAAGAACCGGCCTGACATGCCCCGGCCCTATGAGACTTGGGGGTATCCGTGGGTACCGGGACTGTTTATCTTTTTCTCCGGTGCCTTCGTTGCCGCCGCCGCTCTGGACGCCCCCATGGAATCGCTGGCGGGAATGGCCTTTACGCTCCTCGGAATCCCCGTTTATCTCTATTGGAACAGCCGAAAAAGTGGCGGATAGCTGAACGCCAAGCTCTAACTTTCTGTTCTTCTGTGGGTCAATAATAAGGTGAGTACAGTTATGGAACATTTCAGATCTATTTACCTCTCATTTGTAATCCTTTCGCTGAGCGGTTCTTCAGCTTGGGGACAGGTCAAACCCGTCGATCCGGGTCAGACCATACGTCACAAGACGCCGAAGGTGTTTGTGCTGAAAGGGGCCACCCTCGTCCCCGAGCCGGGAAAAAAGATCGAGTCCGGCGAGATCGTTATCCGTGACGGCCTCATCGAGTCCATCGGAAAGAGCGCTAAAGTCCCGACCGACGCCTTTGAAATCGATCTCACGGGCAAGACCATCTATGCCGGATTCATCGAGAGTTATCTTGAGCGCTCTGTAGAGAGGCGTGCCGAAAGGGGCAGACGCCCTCAACGCGGTGAGCAAGAAGAGGAGACAGCCACTTCTCACTGGAACCCAAAGGTCAAGCCGGACTATTCCGTGCTGGAAAAATATGAACTCTCCGACAAAGACGGCGAGTCCCTCAGGAGCCTCGGCTTCACCGCCGCTCACCTTGTCCCCGGTTCGGGCATCTTCCGGGGTCAGTCGGCGCTCATTCATTTAGGCGCTTGGTCATCAGGAGCCGTAATCAGTGAGTCAGGGCCTTCCCAAGCCGTCGGTTTTGAGTATGGAAGCTGGAGCGATCCCGACTATCCCAACTCGCTTTTAGGGGCCGTAGCCCTCATTCGCCAGACCCTTTATGATGCCGATTGGTACAAAGAAGCGTGGAAGACCTATGAGCGCTTCCCGAGCGAAAACGATCAACCGGAAGAAGATCGAGGCCTAGCCGCTCTGGGCGATCATCTCGGTAACAAAGGTGCATTCCTGTTCGAGACAGATGAAGAATTGGGCACCCTCAGAGCCGGAAAGATCGGGAGTGAATTTGATGCTACCGTCTGGCTGAAAGGGAACGGTTACGAGTACAGGAGACTTCCAGAGATCAGGGCGCTGAAATCCTTCCTGATCCTTCCTATCAATCTCCCCGAGCCGCCTGACGTCACCACCTGGGAGACCGCCCTCCAAGTCTCAAACGATGAATTGAGGCGTTTGGGGACACTTGAAAAAGGGAAGGTTGCAAATCTTGTTGTACTGGACGGCGACTATTTTGAGGAAGAGTCGCGCGTGGAAGCGGTCTGGATTGAGGGGGTCGAATATCCTGTCGTCACCGAGCCGGAAGCGGACGCCCGGGGGACATGGGCCATGCAGTGGCGGTACGATGAGGAAGTCCGCATCGATACAGTGAAGATCACCGGTGAACATACCAAACCGCAAGGGAAACTGACGGCTGATGAAGTTACTATTCCCCTCAAGTCGCTGTCGCTCTCTTCAAACAATATGTTCAGCTTTGTCTTTAAGGGAGATACACTCGGCCTTGACGGGACTGTTCAGTTCTCCGGCGCCATCAAGGAAGATTATGCCGAAGGTCACGGCCGGACACCTACCGGCGGGGAGATCAGCTGGTACGCAAGACGGACAGCACCACATGAGGGGAAAAAGAATGAGGAGGAAAAGAAGTCATCCGAGACCGCAAGCGAACTGGTCGTCCGCTATCCCGAAGGTGCATTCGGTTTCGAGTCGCTCCCCTCCCGCCCCAATCTTGTGCTCGTGAAGAATGCCACGATCTGGACCATGGGACCAGAAGGTGTGCTTGAAGAG
>LUOC01000061.1 GCA_001626655.1 Fidelibacterota bacterium REDSEA-S14_B6
GTTCGGGACATTCTACACCCTCTCCACCCTCGGCACCGCCTCTCTTGAAGAGATCGCTGAAGAGATCGGCGGGCCCAAGATGTTCCAGATCTACATTCTGAAAGATCGCGAACTGACGCTGGAGTTCGTGGACAGATGTAAAGCCGCGAACTATGACGCACTGTGTCTCACAGTAGACGTCCCCCTCGCCGGCAATCGGGAGCGGGATAAGGTGACCGGCATGACCATGCCGCCTAAGTTTACACTGAAAAGTCTACTCAGTTTTGTGACACACCCTTACTGGTCCTTCAACTATCTACTTCATCCAGACTTTCGGCTCGCCAATGTGGTGCATCGTGTGGACGCTCTTGGAAAGGGCGCCATGGGGCTCATCGAATACGTGAACAGTCAGTTTGACAGAACCGTAACTTGGGACGACGCCGCCCTGATTGTGGAACAGTGGGGGGGTCCATTTGTCATCAAGGGGATTCTTACCGCGGAGGATGCGGTGCAGGCCCGGGAAATCGGTGCAACGGCCATCATGATTTCCAACCACGGCGGGCGGCAGATGGATTGTGTCCCTGCGCCCATAGACTCCCTGCGGCCCATACGGGAGGCGGTAGGCGGCGAGATTGAGCTGATCGTGGATGGCGGTATCCGGCGGGGGACACACATCCTCAAGGCGATGGCCTTGGGAGCAGACGCCGTCTCTATCGGGAAGGCGTACCTCTACGGACTTGCGGCCGGCGGCCAGAAAGGGGTAGAATTAGCCCTCCAGATCTTGAAGGATGAATTGGACCGGGACATGGCGCTCATGGGATGTAGAAAGATCAACGAACTGACGCGGGAATTCGTCCAGCGTCGTTAATGAGAGACGGGATATGAAGATTATCTGGGGATTGTTGATTCTCTTTTCATTATTAGCGGGGCAGTCGGCGGCCGATCGGCAGTTCGAAGCGCTCACCGAAGATTATCTGGACCAGTTCCCGGCGCTAAGTCCGGTGAGTGCCACATCGCTGGGAGATCACCGCTACGACCACCTCGTGAATGAGGTGAGCGCCGAAGCGCGGGCCGAAGCGGTGGCGTTCAACAGAAAGTTCCTTTCTCGGCTTGAGGCGATCTCTCGGGGCGATCTTTCGAGGGCTCGCCAGGTGGACGCCGCCCTGCTCGAGAACCGGCTTAGGTCGGGAATCTGGCGGACAGAAGTATTGAAGGAGTGGTCGTGGAATCCGCTTAACTATACTGGATTAGCTGGCGGCGCCATCTACAGTCTTATGGCGCGGGAATTTGCCCCATTGGAACAACGCCTACTCCATGTGGCCGATCGCCTGGAACAGTACCCCCGTCTCTATACTCAGATCCGCGAGACGATCGTTCCTGAAAAGGTGCCGAAGATTCATGCACAAACTGCGGCAAAGCAGAACAGAGGCGTTCAATCGATCTTAGACAACCTCGTGATTCCCAACGTCAACAACCTGAAAAAGCGGGATCGAAAGCGGTTGAACAAAGCCATGGCTGTGGCGAGAAGGGAAAATGAAAAACACCAGCAGTGGCTCGAGAATGAACTGCTCCCCCGAGCCGCTGGAGAGTTTCGGATCGGCCCCGAGCTGTACGACAAGAAACTGGCTTTAACACTGCAGACGCCCCTCACTCGTCCGCAGATCATAGCGATGGCTGAGTCAGAACTGGTGAAGACTCGTCACCACATGTATGAGATTTCAAAAGGTGTCTATAAAGATTTGCACCCTTATACCGAGTTTCCCGATGATCCATCCGAGGCATACCGGCAGGCAGTGATCAGGGCCGCTCTGGAAGAGGCATACCGGGAGATTCCGGAGAAAGACGGCATTATCGATTTTGCAAGATCGTCCCTCAAGATCGCCGAAGATTTTGTGCGGGAAGCAGAGATTCTAACGCTGCCGCCTGACCCAGTGGAGATCATTGTCATGCCCGAATTTCGGAGAGGCGTGACGCTCGCCTATTGCGATTCTCCCGGCCCTCTTGAAACAGGGCTCAAGACATTTTATGCGGTCTCCCCGTTGCCGGAAGAGTGGACTGAAAAACAGGTCCATTCCTATCTTCGGGAGTATAATCAGCGGTCGGTGCACAACCTTACGATTCATGAGGCGATGCCGGGGCATTTCGTCCAGCTTGCACATTCCAATCGGTATCCTTCCACATTGAGGGCGGTACTCTCCTCAGGCGTCTTCATCGAGGGGTGGGCGGTGTATGTGGAGAGAGTTTTCCTTGAGGAAGGTTTTCTCGATCACGATCCCCTCATGCAGTTGATCATCCTGAAATGGTATCTCCGTGCCATCGCGAACGCCATGATGGATCAGCAGATCCACGCCGGAGAAATGACCTATGAGGAGGCGATGGAACTGATGATAGAAGATACTTTTCAAGAGGAGCGTGAGGCGGCGGCAAAGTGGGTTCGGGCGCAGCTCACATCCGCTCAGCTTTCTACATACTTTGTTGGTTTCCTCGAGCACTACGGGCTCAGACAGGCGGTGGAGAAACTGCGTGGACCGAAGTTCGTGCTGAAAGATTACCACGATGAAGAATTGTCTTTCGGCTCACCGCCCGTTCAGTACGTTCGGGCGCTGATGCTTGATGAGCCAATCCCCGGTGTGAAATGATCGACACAAGACGCTTGTTTCTGGTGACGCTCCCGCGGTGGTGCCTGGGAGGATTCGTCTTGCTCATGGCGATCGCCATGTGGGCCTATCCTGGTGGCACCTACCGCGATGACGCTACGGAAGGCTACATCTTCTCTCAGAACTTCCTGAGCGATCTGGGCCGGTGGTCCGCTTGGAACGGCGATCAGAATTTCTATGCGGCGTTTCTCTTCAACTTTTCATTTGTGGTCATCGGGATCGTCTTCACCCTCTTTTTCAAGATGCTCCCGAGCCTGTTTTCGGCAGAGGTGCGTCTCCGGAAACTTACCGCCATCGGCTCCGGGGCGGGGATACTGGGCGGGCTCTGCCTGATCGGCATCGGTTTTACCCCCGCCGATGTGGCCCTCACACCCCACATCTTCTTCGCTGACTGGTTCATCAGATTCTTTCTCGTTCCTGCCTTTTGCTATTCACTGGTCTTTTTCAGATCAGCCGCGGTAGATGCCAGATATGTTGTCGGCTATGGGCTGTTCGCCCTTTTCATCGCTGCTTACATCGGGGTTCTCGAATTCGGCCCCGATATTCAGCAGAGCCTGTCCGCCCTCAAGATTCAGGTGGTGTCGCAAAAGCTGATCTGTTTAACTTTTCTCGGTGCAGTGGCGCTACATACATACGGCAATCAGGAGATTCTTGACAGCTCCGACAGGTAGAGTCCCAAGCTCCAATCGATCGGTGAGGTCAGCGGCGTGAATCATTCGGTGAGAATCGGTCTCATGGGGTTTGGCCGCATCGGCCGGAACATCTTCCGCCTCGGTTACGACAATCGAAGTCTTGAGTTTGTCGCCATCAGCGATCTGGGCCAGCCCGAGACACTCCAGTACCTGTTGCTCAACGATTCTGTTCACGGCCAGTTTGAGGTGGACGCCTCTGTCTCTGACAGCTATCTGAAGGTGGGCAGTCAAAAAGTACGGTTGCTCCCCGGCGGCAAGCCGTCGGAGATACCGTGGGATATGATGGACGTGGATCTGGTGATCGATTCCACCGGCGTGCTGTGGCTCTCTGATGAAGTCGATGCCTACCGGAGCCAGTCCACAAGAACCATCATTACCAATCCTGAAACACCGCTTGTGGACAGGATCGTGGTGCTGGGCGTGAACGAGGACGAGATTTCTCACGAGGACAGGATTATCTCCCCCTCCTCATCCACCACGCAGGTTCTGGCGCTTATGCTCAAGATTCTGGATGAGCAGTTTGGCGTTGAAAACGCCATGATGACCACCGTTCACGCCTACACCTCTGATCAGCCGCTGGCGGACAATACGCGTGTTCGGCGCCGGCGGAGCCGCTCGGCGGTGGAAAACATTATTCCAAACGAAACGCCGTCGCCCAGACTTGTGGAAGCGATGTTTCCCCATCTTAGAGGGAAGGTGGCAGGAACCGCTTTCAACGTGCCGGTCCCGGACGGCTCCTGCGTGGACCTCACCACAGAACTGAAAAAGATGCCTACCGTTGAAGAGGTGAACAACGCCGTACGTCTCCGGGCTGAGAGCGACATGGCGGGAATTGCGGGATACACGGAAGACCCCATCGTCTCAAGTGACGTTATCGGCAGTGGTGAGTCCATGATATTTGATGCCAAGGCGACCATGATTGCTGCCGATCAGTTTCTTAAGACAGTCTGCTGGTACGACAACGGCTGGGGTTACTCAAGGCGCATTCTTGAACTGGTGGGCGCCTACGCCGGACTAGGGGGCGCACGGTGAGAGTCGCCATCAACGGTTTCGGCCGCATCGGCCGGTCTGTCTTTCGGATATTGAACGAACGTTCCGATCTCGAGGTGGCGGCAATCAATGATCTGTCCGAACGCGAGGCGCTGGTTTACCTGCTGAAGTACGATACGGTCATGGGGAGATTCCCCGATGAGGCGGAGCTGACCGGCGATGTCCTCAACACTTCGAACCATTCTGTCCGTCTCATATCGTGTCCCGATCCTGAGGAGCTTCCCTGGGGAGCCCTCGGCATGGACGTCGTAGTGGAAGCGACTGGTGTTTTCAGGGAGAACAGTCAGCTTCATAACCACCTCTCCGCCGGCGCCGGACGGGTGATCCTCACGGTTCCCGCCAAGGATGAGATCGATTATACCGTGGTCATCGGCGTCAACGATGATGGACTTCGGCCCGAGCACAGGATCATCTCCAACGCCAGCTGCACCACCAACTGCCTCGCCCCTATGGCGAAGGTGCTGAACGATGCGTTCGGTATTGAGTCCGGTGTCATCAATACCGTTCACGCTTATACGAATGATCAACGACTGGCCGACGTGCCCCACAAGGATTGGCGCCGGAGCCGAGCCGCGGCAGAGAACGTTATCCCTACCACCACCGGCGCCGCACGGGCGGTGGGAAAGGTACTGCCTGAATTAGCCGGAAAGCTGGACGGTATCGCCATGCGCGTGCCCGTTCCCGACGGTTCGGTTGTTGATCTAGTTGCCCGATTGGGGCAGGAGACGACGGCGGACGAGATCAAGAGCGCAGTCCGCGCCGCCGCCGAAACGGACCGCCTCAGCCGAATCATGGAATACCAGGATGAGCCCATCGTCTCCACCGATATCATTGGCAACAGCCACTCCTCCATTTTCGACGCTCCTTTCACGCAGGTGATAGACGGCTCCCTTGTAAAGACACTCAACTGGTACGATAATGAATGGGGCTATTCAAACCGCGTGGTGGACCTCATCGAAATTCTGGCGGGCCTCAAAGCCCCGCCGGCTTGAAAGGGGGTCGAAAAGTTGCCGTCGCCATCGCCCTCTTTTGGGGCGTCTTTCTCGGGGCAGTGATTTCACTCCTGTCAGCTTACGGCTGGCTGTGACGCCGGTACATTCATGAAGCGAGTTTGGGGGATTACCCTACTCATGGTGTCGTGCACCGGCGAACCGGAATTAGTGACGGAGACCTATCCCAGCGGCCAGAAGAAAGAGGAGGGAGGTTTTCTGAACGGCAAGAAACAGGGAGGGTGGACGTGGTGGTACTCATCAGGGCAGAAGCGCGGTGAAGCAACTTACCTCAATGGGAGGCAGAACGGCCCCGCAACGTACTGGTTCGAGAATGGAAACAGGGATCGGCAGGGTCGCTTCAGGAAGGGGAAGCTCCACGATCAGTGGACCTTCTGGTATTCCGGCGGCGGCAAGCGCTCTGAGGCGACTTATCGAAGGGGACAGTTCCACGGCCTTTACCGGCGGTGGTTCGAAAACGGGCAGATGGAGCTGGAGGGAAAGTACCATCGCGGTGAACGGATCGGCAGGTGGCTGTGGTGGTATGAATCGGGAGTTATCCGCTCACAGGGCGCCTACGACGGCGGCCAGCGGACAGGAACATGGATTTTTTGGGATCAAGAGGGAAAAGTTGCGGACGAAATCAATTTTGACTCCGTCGGTTGACTTGAACGCTTCTCCTTCAGTAACATAGGTCATGGCGGAAGCGAGAAACTGTCTTGAGCGCTGGCTAGACCGGCACAACCACACCATGGAGTTACTGAGAAAAGTGGTTGCATTTATTGTTCTCACACCTCCGATCATCATTCTCGTCAGGCTACTTGGCTACTGAAGTTCCCTATGGCACCGCACCCCATTTCTGCAGGCATTTTCATTTTTAACGATGTGGAGGTGCTGGACTTTACCGGTCCGTTCGAGGTCTTCTCCACCACCCGGCGGGAGACCGATGGCGAAGAACAATATCTTTACCATGTTCACCTTGTCGCCCGTGCCTTAGAACCGATCACCACGCGAGGCGGCATGGAGGTGAAACCCCACTACACCATATCCTCCCATCCCGACTTGGACTGCCTCATCGTCCCCGGCGGCTATGGAACGCGGCCGCTGATGCATGATGAGGATGTGATAAACTGGCTCCGCTCATTTGATACAGAGAAAACTCGCCTCGCCTCGGTCTGCACCGGAAGCCTGCTTCTGGCGTCCGCCGGGCAGCTTGACGGCAAGAACGCCACAACACACTGGACGGTCCTCGATATGATGGAAGAGACCTTTCCGGAAGTGAAAGTGGATCGGGAGCGCCACGTCATTATTGATGAGGATGTCTTCACATCAGCGGGGATTTCGGCAGGGATCGATCTCGCTCTTCAAATGGTCCGCCTCGACTTCGGCGATGATCAGGCGGAATGGACCGCCCGGCACATGGAGTATGCCTTTGATTCTGAGGCTTTTCAAAGGCGGCTCGAGATTCCCTCTGGCTGATATGGGTATGAACTGTGAAGAGTGTACAAGGCGTCAGTTCTTGAGGCGGTCGGCAACGGTCACCGGAACAACTGTTCTCGGTTCGCTCTGGCTGGAGGCGTGCTCTGATCCCACCGCTCCGCCGGATACAGGGGGAGGTGGCCGCCGGAAGGGTGTTACCATCACGCTTGACACATCGCTCTCTCGATACAGCGCCCTCGGTAAGGTCGGCGGCACTTTAGCTCTGGACGGCGGCGACCTCCCCGGTCTGCCGAGTGATGGTCTCCTGATTGTACGGGAATCGGTCACGGTTGTCCGGGCGTTCAGTAGAAGCTGTACACACCGGGGCTGTACGGTTAATCCTTTCAGCGGCGGAGTCGCTAATTGCGACTGCCACGGCAGTCAGTTCGACACTCAAGGGAAGGTAAAGCAGGGGCCCGCCACATCGAGCCTTTTTGAATACGACGCCTCCATCGCCGATGGGATCATCACCATTACCGTCTGAATTCTCCCTCTGAATTCGTCGCCGGAATTCCGTAAACTTTCGCTTCTTCCTTTTGAGACAGAAACAAGTAAGGAGCCGTTGAAATGAATCTTCGACGTTACGCGTCGCTTCCACTTCTGGTGCTGATGGGATGCGCCACACCCCCTTCCACCACAGCGCCGGCCGTTACGACAGTAAATGCAATCTCAACATTAGATGCCGCATTTGATGCTGAGGCCCAAGGTAAACTGGAGCAGCAGTTCGACTCATACCTCAACCGCGAAAACCTTCGTGACTGGATGAAGCACATGTCTTCCAGACCGCACCATGTCGGTTCGCCCTGGAGTAAGCAGAATGCCGAGTTCATCGCCGCCAAGTTTGAGGCGTGGGGGTACGACGCTGAGATCGAGCAGTTCGACGTCCTGCTGCCGATTCCGAAAGTGAGGGTTCTGGAAATGGTGGAACCGGAGAAGTTCACCGCTGCCCTTAGAGAGCCGGAGCTGGAGGCGGACGCTTCCTCCGTCGTGAGAGAGAACCTTCTTCCGGGGTACAACGCCTTCTCCGCCGATGGTGATGTGACCGCCGAACTGGTCTATGTGAATTACGGCATCCCTGCCGATTATGAGGTGTTGGAGCGGCACGGCATCGATGTGAAAGGGAAGATTATCATCGCCCGTTACGGCGGTTCCTGGCGCGGCATCAAGCCGAAAGTGGCATATGAGAAAGGGGCTATCGGCTGCATCATCTACTCCGATCCCAAGGATGACGGTTACTTCCGCGGGGATGTCTATCCCGAGGGCTCTTACCGAATGGCACACGGCGTCCAGCGGGGCTCGGTTGTGGACATGCCCATGTTTCCCGGGGACCCCCTCACGCCGGGCTATGGTGCTGTGGACGGTGCCGAGCGCCTCGACATTGAAGACGCCCCCACCATTATGAAGATTCCTGTTCTCCCCATCTCCTATGCTGACGCCCAGCCTCTGTTGGAGGCGATTGAAGGACCTGTGGCACCCGACCACTGGAAAGGAGCTCTGCCTATAACCTATCACATAGGACCGGGACCAGCGAAGGTGCACCTGAAGCTTGAGTTCGAATGGAAGCTGAGAACTGCTTACAATCCATGGTCTCTCTCATGGAAGAGGCCCGTGCCATCGGTGAACTCGCCAAGACAGGATGGCGCCCCAAGCGGACCATCATCTATGCAGGCTGGGACGCTGAAGAGCCGGGTCTCCTCGGCTCCACAGAATGGGTGGAGCACCACAAGAAAGAACTCGATGAAAAGATGGTGGTCTACATTAATACTGACGGCACTACACGGGGATTCCTTGGAATCGGCGGATCACATACATTGGAGAAGTTTGTGAACGAAGTGAGGAGCGAAGTGAAAGATCCTCTCGTAAATGTTTCCCTTCAGGATCGACTCCGCGCAAGGATAAGAGTTGACGGAAATAAGTATGCGGAGAGAGAGGACATTCCCATCGGAGCCCTAGGCTCAGGTTCGGACTATACCGCTTTCATTCATCATTTGGGAATCTCATCTCTGAACATGGGGATGAATGGAGAAGCCGGCGGCGGCTCCTACCACTCCATCTACGACACTTTCGATCACTACACACGATTCATGGACCCCGATTTTGTTTATGGCGTAACACTCTCCAAAGCGACAGGACGAACAACTCTCCGTCTTGCTGATGCGACCGTACTTCCATTCCGATTTACGAATTTTGTTGACCATGTGGAGGTATACATCGATCAGCTGAAAGAGATGGCAAAAAAAGTGAAGGAAGAGACGGAGCGGACCAACAGGCTCATAGAGAAGAACGCTTATTCTCTTTCCGTCCATCCTGACAGAAAATACGTTCCGCCCGGCAAGCACGGTTCTGTGCCGGATTTCGATTTTTTACCGGTCGATAACGCAGTCTCACGCCTTAGAACAAGTGCCGAAAAGTATGAAATGGCCCTTACCAAAAGTGTAACAGAGAACGGTCGCCCTGCCGGCGCAACCGCGCGGAATTTGAACCAGATCCTCATGAAAGTAGAGCGGGCCATGACAAGGGGCGATGGTCTTCCGAGGCGGCCGTGGTTCAAGCACATGATCTATGCGCCCGGCTTCTACACGGGCTACGGCGTGAAGACCCTTCCCGGAATCCGTGAGGGGCTGGAAGAGCGGAAGTGGGAGGAGGTCAATCTCTTTATCGGCGAAGTGTCGGCGGCTCTAGACCGCGTAGCAGATGAAGTTGACGCCGCCGCTTCACTTTTGAAATAGGAGAGATGCCATGTTGAAAAGAACGGTTCGGACACTCCTAATGCACGGCTCATCGATGGTATTGCAGACGGGGCGCGTAACCAAATCACTGTCCTGATCTCGGATGGGAAGATTGAGTCCATCAGAAAGAACGGCCGCGTGCCGGCCGGCTACGAGACAGTGGACATCGCCGGCGGTACACTGCTTCCGGGGTTCATTGATGCACACACTCACATTCGGTCGCTGTCATCGGCCAAACGTGCACTCGAATCAGGCGTGACAACTCTGCGGAGCGCCAGTACGCCCAACTATCAGGACGTCACTATTCGAGAGCTGGTGAAGTCCGGCGTGCTTGCTGGTCCCTATATGGTGGCGGCGGGCGTCTTCGTAACGCCGAATCTCGGAGAGTCGGTTCTGGCCGATCCCCGCCTGGGAGCCCTCATGGGTGGCGTCAACAGTGAAGAAGAGCTTCGGACGCTGGTCAGAATTAACGCCGACCGTGGCGTGGACGTGATCAAGACGCGCGGGACTGAACGGGCCGGTCTGCCGCACACCGATCCACGTAAACAGACGTACACGCAGGCGCAACTCTCCGCTATTGTTGATGAAGCGGCTAGGCACAACATTCCGGTGATGGCGCACGCCCACGGAGATGAAGGAGGTTACGCTGCAGTGGCGGCTGGTGTTCGGAGCATTGAGCACGGCACTTACCTCAGTGACCGCACCTTGAACCTGATGAAAAAGAACGGGACCTTCCTCGTGCCAACATTTTCTACGGTTGTTGACCTCACCGAGCCCGGCGGTGACTATGATAATCCTGTCCTTTTCATCCGGGGTCAGCACATGCTGCCGGCGTTGGAGTGGACAGTGAAACGGGCCTATGAGATGGGCGTCAAGATCGCTACGGGAGCCGATACCGGTTACGGCCCTGAGAGTGTCACCCGCGTCGGAATGGAGATTGCCAACTTCGTAAGGCTGGGCATGACACCCATGGACGCCATCAGGTCCGCTACCAGTGTGGGGGCTGAACTCCTGCAAATCACCGACCGGACTGGAACTGTCACGGTCGGGAAAGAGGCTGATCTCATCGCCGTGCCAGACAATCCTCTGGAGGATATACGTGCGGTTCAGGATGTGGTGCTGGTCATAAGCAACGGTGTGATTGTCCTTAACCGACTCCCCTTTCAAAAGGAATAAGTGATGAAATTGAAAAATTA
>LUOC01000062.1 GCA_001626655.1 Fidelibacterota bacterium REDSEA-S14_B6
ACTGGACTCCATGCGCTGGATATGGCCCGGATTGAGGCTTCGCTGATTCTTCTCGACGTGGACTACATCTCCGCCCAGCACGCCATGATCGACCTGCGAAAGTCGTCCCCCTACGAGCTCGGGCTGGGATGGACAGTTAAGCTGAAGAAAAAGGATTTCATCGGGAAGAGGGCTCTCGAAGACGAACACCGGAACGGGCCCGAATGGCAGTTGCGGGGAATTGAAATTGAGTGGGAGCCGCTGGAGGCGCTCTACCGAAAGTTTGACCTTCCGCCGCAGCTCCCTGGGATGGCATGGCGGACCTCCACTCCGCTCTACAGCGGGAACGAACAGGTGGGGTACGCAACCAGCGGATGCTGGTCGCCCCTCCTGAAAAAGTATATCGCCATCGCCCACCTGAAGAGAGAATACGCCCGAGAGGGGACGCCGGTCCAGTTTGAGGTGAAGGTTGAGCACTTCAGAAGGACCACGCCGGCCCGTGTGGTGAAGACCCCGTTTTACGATCCCGAAAGGAAGCGGTCATGTCCGTGAACCGGAAGTACGACGCCATCGTCATTGGGGGAGCGACTGTTACGGAAGAGATTTTCCCCGGATTCAAGTTTACGGTCTGCTCCTACGTTGTCAGCCTGCTGAAACCGAACGTCATCCGCGAACTTCAGCTCCCCAAGTTCGGCCTTGAGCTTGTTCCGTTAGAGAGCACCTTCACACCGCTGGAGGGCGACTACCTCATCCGGTGGGCTGACCACGATCTGACGCGGCGGGAACTGTACCGCCACTCGCCCCGGGATGCGGAGGCGTACAACAGGTTCGGGCAGACTATGAGCCAGATCGGGATGGCCGTTAGGCCCATCCTCAACTCCATCGCTCCCGATCCCACCAAGCTCGGCCTCTCCGGCGCCCGGACACTCATGGACTTAGGGCGACACCTCCGCTCCCTCGGCGCCGACAAGTTTGAACAGCTCGCCAAGCTGATGACCATGAGCTCCGCCGATTTTCTCGATGAGTGGTTCGAGTTCGAGCCGCTGAAATCGACCATGTCCGCCAGCGGGATCATCGGTACTTTCATGGGACCGAAATCGCCCGGCTCGGCATACGTGATGCTTCACCACTACATGGGCGATATCGATGGCGTTTTCCGGGCTTGGGGGTTTCAGCGGGGCGGCACCGGCGCCGTCAGTATGGCCATTGCCCGTTCTGCCGAACACTTCGGCGCCGAGATCATGACGGAGGCCGGCGTCAGCACCATAATTACAAGGAACGGCCGGGCCACCGGTGTGGCGCTTGAGAACGGCGATGAGTATGAGGCAGATGTGGTGGTGTCGGGCCTCGATCCGAAACAGACATTTCTCAATCTCGTGGACGGCGCCGATCTCCCCGCCGATTTTGTCCAGTCGGTGAAGAATTTCAGGATTCGCGGCTCTTCCGGAAAAGTGAACCTCGCCCTGGACGGCCTCCCCGATTTCACCTGTCTCCCGGGGGGCGGTCCTCACCTCGGCGGCGCCATCTCCATTTCACCGGATTTCGATTACATAGAAAATGCTTACGACGACGCCAAGCACGGCTCCTTTTCCAAACGCCCCTACATCGACATTGTCCTCCCGTCCGTCCTCGATCCCGACATGGCGCCTCACGGGAAGCACGTTATGTCCTGTTTTGTCCAGTACGCCCCTTACAACATCAACGGCGGCTGGAATGACGCCAAGCGGGAGGCCTTCGGCGACGCCGTTGTGGATGCGCTTGCGTGCTTCGCTCCCAACATCAGGGACATTATCCTTCACAGGCAGGTGCTGACGCCGTGGGATCTTGAGCAGACGTTCGGACTGACGGAAGGGAACATTTTCCACGGCGAGCTGGCGCTCCAGCAGCTGTTCTTCCTCCGCCCCGTAGTGAAGTGGGCCGACTACCGGACCCCCATCAAAAAGCTGTACCAGTGCGGCTCGGGAACTCACCCCGGCGGCGGCATCACCGGTGCCCCCGGCGAAATGGCGGCGAAAAAGATTCTGAAGGAGTGGCGGTGATGAGCTACGATACCATCGTCATCGGCGCCGGCGTCAACGGCCTCGTCACAGCCGCCACCCTCGGCAAGGCGGGACAAAAAGTTCTCCTTCTGGAAAAGCGCTCCGCTGTCGGAGGCCTCGCCTCAACGGAACAATTCGCCGACGGCTTCCGGTGCAACAGCATTATCGATTCTGTCCCGTGGATTCACGGCTCTGTCGCCACCGATTTGGAACTGGAGAGCCACGGTCTTCGTCTTAATACCTCCGACACCGCTCTAACCGTCTTCGGAACTGACGGGAAAACTCTCTCCGTTTCGGCCGACATGGCGGTAACAAGCCGTTCCATCGCTCAGTTCTCTAAGGGGGACGCCGAAAAGTGGCCAGATTTCTGCGAAAAGATTTCCATGCTTACCGATTTTCTCGAGGCGCTTTATGGCATCACGCCGCCTCCAGAATTCTCCCCATGACTATGCTCGAACTGTTAGATGAATGGTTTGAGTCCGAGCCGATTCGGGGGACGCTCGCCGCGTCCGGCATCAGGCACCTCAATCAGGGGCCCATGGCGGTGGGGACAGCTTTCAATTTTCTCCATCACCATGTGGGAGCTGAGAGCGTCTGTCCCGTTCGGTTTGTCTCCGGCGGGACGGGAAAGCTCGCCGATGCGCTTCGCTCCTCTGCCGAATCAGTCGGCGTTGAAGTTCGTACAGATGCCGAGGTGAGTTCTGTCACGTTGGAGAAGGGACAGGCGACGGGTGTTTCACTGGCTGGCGGGGAAGAGTTCACAGCCCCCGCAGTGGTTTCGTCCCTTGATCCAAGATCGACCTTCAAACTGGTCGGCATGGAAAATCTCACTCCCCGCTTCAGCCGCCGGCTCACCAATATCAAATTCCGCGGAGCCACGGCCCGAGTCCACTTTGGAATGAAATCGCTACCTCAGTTCACTTCTATCGAAGAGACTGCGCTGAAGTCCATGGTCTCAATCAGCCCCAGTCTCTGCTATGTAGAGAAGGCCTCCGACGCCGCCAAGTACGGAAAGCTTTCTGAAGCGCCGTGGATCGAATTCACCATCCCTTCTCTCCGAGAGGAATCGTTTGCACCGGCCGGAAAGCACGTCCTCTCCGCCACCGTTCAGTATGTGCCGTACCATCTCAGAGGCATGGGCAACACCACGGCCCGGAATGAACTGAGAACCGTTGTCCTTACCGCACTGGAGAAGCACGCTGCCG
>LUOC01000063.1 GCA_001626655.1 Fidelibacterota bacterium REDSEA-S14_B6
GTTGGGAAGGGTGAAATGCCAACACGGGAGACGTATCCCTTGGCAACGCCAATAACTCGCCGCTCGCCATTTAAACCGATTCCCGTTCCGACGCTCATCTGTCCCGCCACAGTGTTGGAACTTGTAGTGTGAGGGTAAAGGCCGTGATCAAGGTCGAGAGAGACTCCTTGAGCGCCTTCAAAGAGAAACGATTTGCCATCCCTGTACGCTTCGAAAAGTTCGAGCTGTGTGTCGCAGATATATTTCTGAAGCGTTTCACCATACTTGAGATAATCGGTGTAGATGTCGTCGAAGGCGAGGTCAAAGTTTCCTCCAAAAGCCTGCGTCACAACCTCTTTATTGAACTTGTAAGCGCGCTGGAGTTTTTCCTCAAAAATGGCCGGCTCAAGAAGATCGCCGAGGCGGATGCCGTGGCGGTACGCTTTATCGGCGTAGACTGGCGCAATGCCGCGCTTTGTACTTCCAGCCGCGAGCTCGCCCTGATGTGAAGTGAGGCATTCGTCCATGACGATGTGATAGGGCATGATGGCGTGGGCCCTGTCACTCACCTTCAGGTTTGGATCAACACCCTGCGCCTTGAGCGACTCAATCTCTTCGATGAGGCCCTTCGGATTCACCACTACGCCGTTCCCGATAACAGAGACGGGATGAGGGTAGAGAACGCCCGACGGGATGTGGTGGAGTTTGTACACCTCGCCATCGACAATGACGGTGTGGCCTGCATTATTGCCCCCTTGGAAGCGGACGACATAGTCGCTGTCGCCGGCGAAATAATCGGTGATTTTTCCCTTCCCCTCGTCGCCCCACTGGGTGCCTACGACTACGGTGAGTGTCGCCGGTTCAGCCATTCATGAACGGGATGGACGGGTGGAGTGACGGTTCTATGATACGGGGAAGAGAGCGGTTAGAAACAGTTCCGCTCATTGCGGCAAGTCCGGCCCGCATCCGGCTTGCGAGAAAAGAAAAAGTTCTGCGCCATCATTCTGGCCATAACGAATTGTCCAACTATTCTCCGTTAGGAAAGACCAATTTTACGGTCGGCGCCTTAAAAGAAAAATGTGAAAGTCCCGCCTGAAAAGAAAAAAGGCCGACAGGTCGGCCTTTTTCGTTAAGAGTGGAAGAACAGTCTAGTTCTCAGTAGCGGGAGCTTCCTCCCAAATGTACTCCTGCCCAAGGGCGTGTTTCTCGAACCAGTCCAATTCCACATTCACTTTGAAAAGCTCGTGCCGCAACTCTCTCCAGCCGTGGGGCTCTCTTGGTGCAACGTAAAGGTGGGTGGGAACGCCGTTTGATTTAAGAGCGCGGTAGAGCTCCACCGACTGAGGCATGGGGACGCGGACGTCATTCTCCCCGACAAGAACAAGCGTCGGTGTCGTCACCTTCCAGATATCCTTCAGCGGAGAGTGGTCCCAGTAGACATCTATAGGCGCATCCTTCTGCCACGGCGTGCCGCCGAACCACGGCGTTCTGTAAATCCGGACATCACTCTGGCCATACATGGAAATCCAGTTTACGGCGCCGGCGCCGGACGACGCGGCCTTGAATCGGTCGGTGTGAGTAATAATCTTGTTGGTCATGTGACCGCCGCCGCTCCACCCCATCTTCACCATCTGGTCTCCGTCCACAAGGCCTTTGGCAATCAGATGATCCACACCGGTCATCACATCGAGGTGGGACTGGCGGTAGTAGTGCCCGACCATGTCCCGGAGGTAGTCATCGCCGTAGCCGGTGCTGCCGCGGTAGTTGGGCTTGAACACCATCCATCCGCGGGAGGTGAGCACTTCCACGTACCTGCTCCAGCTCCCAAAGCCGAACTTGTCCGAAGCGGCGGGCCCGCCGTGAGTCTGGACGCAGAGGGGGTAGGCAGTCCCTTTCTTGTAGTCAAGGGGATAGTAGAGCAGTCCTTCCACAGTGATGCCGTCCGCCCCTTTCCACTGAATCGCCTCCTGCTTCGGCAGATGAAAGTCACTGCTCAGGTAATCGTATACAGCCGTGATCTTCTTCGGTTTTGCCCGGCGCTTGTTCTCGAGGATATGAATATCGCCGGCGTTGGACTGCTTAGAAATGCCGAAGATGAAACGGTCGAGGCCGTGATGGTACCGGAAGTTCCTCAGCGAATGATCACCTTTGGTGAGCTGGGACAGTTTTTCTCCTTTCACCGCGACGGAAAACAGTTCTGTCCTGACGCCCGTGTTGGCGGTGAAATAGATACTCTTCCCATCTTTGGACCATGTGGCACGGCTCACTTCGTGGGGCATCTTCTCCAGTAACAGTTTGTGTTTGCCGCCCTCTGCCGGCGAGAGGAAAATGTTGTCGTTGAAGTAGAACTCGAAATCGTTGTTTGAGAAGCTGACGAAGAGGACAGTAGAGTTGTCCGGGGAGAGCTGGGCGCCAGCTTCCGAGACATTGTTGTCGGTGATCTGAACGGCGTTGGCGCCATCGGCGTTCATGACCCACACTTCGTTTCGGCTGGCGGAATCGTACAGAGGATTGGGTCCGCGATGGTGGGCCACCATCGTCCCGTCCCGGGAGAGGCGGTAGTTGGTGACGGAAAAGTCTCCTTCCGTTATCCGAGCTGTCTCACCTGTGAAGACTTCCACTTTCCACAGATGCCGCTGCTGGTAGTTCTCGTCGAAGGCGAAAACATCGTCCTTCACCTTGTCCCTCTCCTTTTCTTCCTCACTCTTGGGATTGCTGGAGAGGAAGTAGATGAAAGCACCGTCAGGCGACCACTGTATATTTGAGACGCCGGTCTCGTGGTCGGTGAGCGGTTTTGCTTCGCCGCCTGAATTGCTGATGAGATAAATCTGACTCTTGGCGTCGTCCTCTTCGCCACGCTTGGCGATAAAGGCAAACAGCGATCCGTCTGGCGCCCACCTCGGTGAGCTTTCGCCGTTCTCCCCGTTGGTCATTCTGACCACGTTCGAGCCGTCCGTATCGGTGCGCCAGATGTGGGCAATGCGCTTATTCTTCTCCCAGTCCGCCTCAGAGAGTGTGTAAAGGAGCTGACTCCCGTCGGGGGAGAGGCGGGGATCGCCGAGGGACGGGACATTGATCATGTCAACAATCGTCATGGGCCGCTTAGCTTCCGCGTGAATTGTGCCGCAAGAAAGCAGGGCAGCCAGACCAACAGGAACTGCGGTGCTATTTCTCATTATAAACCTCACCTTATCTGTCTCACTAAAGGGGCCGTGAATGTAATGAAGGAGTCTCTTATTCCAAAGAGCGGACGCGCCGTTCCCGGAAAACACCCATAACGCCGAGGACGATGAGGGTCATCCCCGCAAGCGTATAGATTGTTACCGGCTCGCCTAAAATGAGCCACCCCAAGAAGACGGCCACCAAAGGATTGACGTATGCGTAAGTCATAACGATCCCGGTGGGTAACAGCCTCAGCGCTTTCACGAAAGATGTGAAGGCGATGACCGATCCGAAAATAACGAGATAGCCCCACGCCATCCACGCTTGGTTTGTCGGCTGAGGGGGCGGCTCGCCCAGGAGGAGAGCGCCGAGCCCAAGGACCAGCGCCCCGGCCAACTGCTGCCACGCCGAGCTCGCCTCAGGCATGATCTCAATTTTGCTTCTCCCCTGAATGATGGATCCGGCGCCCCAGCCTATGCAGGCGAGGATGAGAAGCCCCGCGGCCCAGAGGTTCTTAAGGTCTCGGGCGAGAAGAGCCGGCCCGTTCAGCACCGCCACTCCCGCAATCCCGATAAGGAGGGAGAGGAGGAGATAGAGTGACGGCCTTCGGCGGTCAATGAGCGCCTCCATGAGAGCCACGACCAAGGGCGTGGCGCCGATGATGACAGCGGTATAGGATGAATGAACCTTCGTCTCTGCAACTGCTACAAGGCCGTTGCCGCTGAGCCAGAGCAGCATCCCTGAGATTGCCACGACCCAAAACTCTTTCAAGGTTGGGACAATCTGCCCCTTCCGAAAAAATGAGGCGAGTGCGAAAAGAATGAGACATCCTGCGAGCACGCGCATGGCGGACATGGTGAGGGGTGGGAAACCGGAGCCGTCCCGGACCGCCACGCGGATGGCAAGATAGGTGCTGCCCCAAGCAATGTAGATCACCCCTAAATGAAAGAGCCCCCGGAGATTCATCGGTGTGCTTCGGCGCGGGCCTGAAAGGCGGAGTTGCTACGCCTCCTGAAGTTCTACAGTAATGGCGTCCCCGGACTGGATAGAACTGAGAGTGGCAGGATCGCTTTCGAGTATTCCGAGAATGTTACAGGAAGACGCGAGCCTACATTCGTCCCCTTCCGAAATGGGTGTCGGGCCGAAGGGGAGGGCGAGGCAGCTCCCTTCTGTCCAAAAACATACTGTTCCCGGTTCCACCACCTGCCGGGCGTCGGTCTCGAGATCAGCTGTCATCGGCACTGAGAAGTAGACTTCATCTCCCCACGTGTTGGCGGAGGACTCCACCGGGAGAACGTCACTGAGCGCTTGCGTAGAGGGGGTGTCTCCTAAAGTGGCTGACACTTCCCCGCCGGCCCATGAGAGTCGGATGCGGACGCTCACGCTTCTGTCATCGGCTGGCGGATGATTGTCTTCAACTTTTCCGGGGCGGTCCGCCGGGGATCGCTGAGATAAATCTCGTGATGCTTCCTGTGGGGGCGGCGGCCGCTCTCACGGATGAAGCTGCGAATCTGTTCAACGGCAGGCCCCTCCTCATCGTAGGGACCGATATGTATGATCTGAGCCGACGGCCCTTCGTGATAAGTTTCGAACCTCAGCTTGGAGAGGGCCGGGGGATCCTTTTTGTCACGGAGCTGCTCCTTGGCCGTTTCGATGTGTTCGTGAGTGACGTGGGGCGGCTGAACAATCATTGAGGTCCAAAGCCAGTTGTCTTTATCGTTGACGTCAAAGCCGCCGGGCCCCTCCATCCACCACAACCCTTCCAGCGGCATGACCGTAAAGTCCGGTTCAAGACCCAACTTCTTCAGGTGGAATTTCAGCGTGTAAGCTGTTCCATAGAGCGCCTCCAGAGCCGCCTGGTAGTCCGGAGAGGTGTTAGGGTCGCCTTTTCCGTCTATCATGAGATAGTTGAGGGGCGGAACATCCACAACGGACACCTCTTTCTTGGAGGTGGCATAGAGATGTTTCCACTCCTTCTTATATTCGACTTTCACCGACCCTACTTCAAGCTGCCGCCGATCTCATCTTTGTAAGCTTCATTGAGGGCGTCGAGATAATCGTTGAACAGTTTCGCCATAGTTTCGTGCTCTGTGTGAACCGTTTTCCTGAAATCGCCGTCGGTGACGTAGTGGTAGAGGATGGCGGCCATAATCTTTGCGTCGAGGAGAAAGCCAGTGTGTCCCACGTCTTTCATGGAGTCGAGCCACCGCTCGTAGGAGTGCCCCGGCGCCGATGAACTGAAGACGGAGACGCTGACACCGGGGATATCTCTTGTCACGAAACCGGTCTCCTCATAGCCGGCGGGACGCTGGGGTTCGGGATTGATCTCCGGCGCGTCGAGCTTCTCGGCGTAGGCGAAGGAAAGCTCTTCCAGAGAACCGACGGTGATGCCGTCCCTGTATTCGCCGTACCGATCGATGGTTACCTTGGTGCCGGTGGCGAGGGCCGCCGCATGGGCCGCATTGGCGATCATCGTATCCATGTGGGCGAGGTACACCTCATCGGGATAGCGGATGTAGTAGTCCACCACCGCCCTGTCGGGGACAACGTTGGGCGCGACACCACCTTCGGGAATGACGCCCTGAATAACCGCTTCCGGGCGAAACGTGGGGCGGAGGTGATCCACAGAAGTGTAGAACTGGACGGCGGCGGTGAGGGCGTTCCGGCCGTTCCATGAGCTTCGCTGGTGAGCGGGCCGCCCTTCAAAAATGTATTTCACCTCGTTGATGTTCAGACAGCAGACGCCGAAGCCCGGCTTGTTTCGTGTCGTCTCTCCTGTGCCGTGACTCCGAACGATGAGGTCGGTGCCGTCAAAAACGCCGGCGTCGAACATGATCACCTTCGCCGGCGGTCCCATCTCTTCGGCAGGTGTCCCGAAAATTTTGATGGTTCCGGGGATTTTTTTCTTCTCCATAAATTCAGCGAGGGCGACGGCACTGGCGTAAGCGGCGGGACTCTGCCCGTTATGCTGGCATCCGTGGAACGGCTCCTTCGTGCCGCGGAGGGCGTCGTATTCGGCAAAGAGTCCGACCGTCACACCTTTCCCTTTCGCCGGCGATTTCCACTCACCGACAAAGGCAGTCTCCAAACCAGCTTGACCGGTGGTGACGGAAAAACCATACTGGCGAAGCACTTTCGTGAGTGTATCCACTGAAGCGAACTCCTTGAACCCCACTTCAGGGTTGCGTCCGATATGGTCGGAGAGATCACGGAGTTGCTTATCCCACAGCGTTTCAACTCGCTTCAGAATCCTGTCTCGATCCCGGTCTTTGCCAGACGCCATCGCCTTTGCTTGCTCCGTGGGGCCGATCTTCTCTTGTAGCGCATCGATCTTCTTTAGGATTTCACTTGCGGCCTGTCGCTCCACAGGTGTGGTCTGGGCCGAAAGAATTGCTGTTGAGGTCAGGAGTAGAATGAGTCGTGTTTTCATGTCACATCTCCAGAAGTTGGTGCGGACATCTAATCTTCAATAGCTGTCAGCAGTTTTTCAATAAACTCGTTGAAATGGCGGCGGTCGATCCATCTCACCACCGCCACAAGATCATTTTCCCAATCGATATAGATAATATTGGAGCCGGCCCCTCGGAAAGTCACTGCCGATTCGGGTGCGGCCGGGATGTCCAGCGTCGCCTTACCGTTACTATCTATCAGCGTGTTGAGAAACCAGTTCATATAGCCATAACGGCGATTTGCCGGACCCGGTGATCTCGCCATCTCGATCCATTTTTCAGATATAATTCTTTTGCCATCCCACAGGCCATTCCGAAGGAAGAGGTATCCGAACCGGGCGTGGTCCAGCGCATTGATCCACATGCCACCGCCCCAGTGTCCGCCGCCGCTCACCGACTGCATCATCTGTCCATCGATGAGAACCCATGAATTTTTGTAACCGTGCCATCGCCATGTGGTGGAAGCGCCGATGGGATCCATCACATACTCTCTCAACACCTGCGGCAACGGCCTCCGCCAGACGTGGAGGGCCGCCAGCGCCAATAGGTTCACACGGACGTCGTTGTACTTGTAGAACGTCCCGGGCTCGTTCAGCGGCTGGTTCTGCATTTCGTCCCAGGAAGCGCCTCGCGGCGGCCGGTCGGCCCACGCCGGTTTGTCCCAGAGCGTCCCGCGCCAGTCGCTGGTCTGTCTCAGAAGATGATCCCAGGTGATCTTGCTGTTGTGATCTCCGGTGAAATGGTCGGTGGGAAGGTAGTCGCCGGCGCGATCGTTCACATCCCGAATCATACCGCGATCGAAGGCGAGACCAACGGTAGTGGAGAGGTAAGTCTTGGTGACACTGAAGGTCATATCGACGCGGTCGATCTCGCCCCACTCGGCGATGATATAACCGCCTTTCACCACGATGCCGGTCATCTCTCCACGTTCCTTCGTGGGGCCGATGATTTCGCCGTGAGGCTCCTGTGTGAGAGTCGCCTTGATAAAGTCTTCCAATTTCCGTGGCGCTTGATTCTCATGCTCAATGGTGAACTTGACGGCTCGGTCCAGCTTTCGTTTGTTCACGCCCATCTCCTTCGGCTCACGACGTTCCCAGTCGCCGTACGGCGGAAAGTAGGTCTGGGCTGAAAGGGAGCCGATAGCCAGGCCCAATAGAAGGAATCTTCTGATTGCTCTGTTCATTCTTATCTCCTAACTGAACACAAAGGGCGCTACAATCAGCGCGAGAAGGGATAGTATGACAATACCGATCACATTCAGTGCGAGGCCGGCCTTTGCCATTTCTGGAATTCGGATGTATCCTGAGCCGTAGACGATGGCGTTTGGCGGCGTGGAGACAGGGAGCATAAAGGCGCAGCTTGCCGCCAAGGCTGCGGGGAGAGTAAAGATTAGAGGATCAACATTCACTCCCACGGCCAGAGCTGCCACAATGGGTAAAAAGGTGCCTGTGGTTGCGGTGTTGCTGGTAAGCTGTGTCAGTGAGGCAATCAGCGTCGTTATCACTATCACAAGAACAACCGTTCCCGCCTCGCCGAGGACAACGAGGCTGTTCCCGATCCAGTCGGCAAGCCCCGTTCGGGTGACGGCAGAAGCGAGGCTCAGTCCGCCGCCGAAAAGGATCAGCAGTCCCCACGGCAGTTTCGGCATAATCTCCCATTTCATCAGATAAGGATCGGCGCTGTCGCCGCTCGGGATGAGGAAAAGGACAATTGCTGCAATCATAGCAATCCCGGCGTCTGACAGTCCCGCGAGGAGCGGCAGGCCGTTCAGGAGAGGGCGCGTCATCCATGTGAGAGCCGCCATTGCAAAGACAATTGCAACGCGCTTTTCGGCGACGGTCATGGGACCGAGCCCGGTTCTCATCTCAGAAAGTATTTGACGTGTCTCGGGCGAGGTGGTGAAATGGATCGGGTAAACGATTCGTGTCAGCGCCAGCCACGAAAGAGGCAGCATGCAGATCGTGAACGGGAGTCCCACAAGGATGAACTGACCGAAGCCGATTTCAGTGAAACCGTTCTCTCTCATAAAACCGGCAAGAAGGGCGTTAGGCGCTGTTCCCACCAGTGTGGCCATACCGCCGATGGTGGCGCTGTAGGCGATCCCCAGCAGGAGCGCTAGCTGGAAGCTGTGCTTTTCCTGTTCAGAGACTTCGTCGGCATTCTCAGCAACAATCTTGATAATGGAAACGCCGATGGGGAGGAGCATGAGCGTGGTGGAGGTGTTCATCACCCACATACTGATGGCGGCGCTGGAGACCATAAAACCGCCGATGAGAGACCGCCCGCTGTTTCCGACAGAGGTGAGAATCGCCAGCGCCATCCGTTTGTGGAGGTTCCACCGCTCGATAGCGAGGGCAATCACGAAACCACCCATGAAGAGATAGATAATAGGATTGGCGTAAGGTGCCGCCACCACTGTGATCTCTCCAGCGCCGAGGAGGGGGAACATCGCCAGCGGCAGAATCGCCGTCACCGCCACAGGGACCGCTTCGGTGCACCACCAGACGGCCATCCAGACGGCGCCGGCAGCGGTGTACCATGCAGGTTGCGACATTCCGGCTGGCGGGGATAACAGCAGCATGGCGCCGGCAATCCCGGGGCCGAGCCAGAGACCTGTTCTCTGATAACCTTTTTTCACGCGGTCAGTGCCTCACTCAGCTGGAAAGAAGTTGTGAAGGTAGGTTTGGCTTAACCAACCGTCAAGAAGAACTTGCGCCGCCTCTTCTCACAGTGATGTGCGGTGAATCGGGGATTGGAAAGAGTCGTGACGGAACGTGCTTAACGTGATCGTCAAAGAAGCGGAGTGTGGTTGAGTTAACAATTCTCACCATCTCCCGTCCGTTGGGAAACCCCGTTAGTCCGATTGATGGGGCGATGGCCGAAAAAAGCGGTATATCAGCATAGTCGTAATGGCGCGATTTCTTCACCGACAGGAGATAAGCATCTTCGCCAGTCTGCTCCATAAGAAGATCAAGATAGTGACGGTGCCGCTTTTCGTTCCATGCTTTCCACCGCTCCTGACCCATGTAGAGGAACGGAACGTCCAGCCGAGTTTCGCTATCGGAAAGAGCAAAAGGGACAAACCAGCCGTCGAGGGCGACCACGGCCTTGATTCGATCATCTACCATGGCGGTGAGGACAGCCGTGGCGCCGCCGAAGGAGTGTCCTGCAATCCCCACCCTCGTGAAGTCAATCTTGTTGCGTAGCGGTGTTTCGGCCGATTGAAGCTGATTCAAAGTGAACTCAACATCGGCAATTCGGGTATCGAGCTGGCGGTTACGAATCTCTAGCCAGACAGAGTCGGCGGTCCCTTCAGGAATCGCTGAGCGGTAGTCGGCGACTCTCGGCGCTTCTCCATCCTCACGTGTGGGGAAGACAGTGGTATTTGCGTCGAAAGGGTGATCCATGGCAGCCACAGCGTAACCGTGGCTGGCGAGCTCTTCCATGAGAACTGTGTTCTGTGTCCTCATGCCGCCGAGACCGTGGGAGAAAATTATTAGAGGAAAGCTCCCGTTTCGTGGAGGCGTGTTTTCCGATGAGTAAGTTTTGACAAGGATCAGATGATCGAGCATGAACGAGGGGAGGCCCACCCGCTCGCCGATGGCAGCTCCGCGAAGATCGACGTTGTCCAAATAGGGCGCAGTGATGGCTGTACCGCTGCCTTCAGAAGGGTACCACAGCTGGACTAGAATCTCCCTCAGATCGCCGGGCTCATCGGTGAACCATTCGGCGCGGGAGGAGTCGGTCCAGTGGTATACGACAGTACCGACAGTGAAGGGCCCCGTTGGAGTGGGCAGTTTCACCACCGGGATCAGCATCGGCAACAAGAGAGCGATAAGCCAGAGAAGGTGCAAACCGAATGTGGAACCGATCGCCGCTTCTCGGTTCTTCATGAAAGCGCCGAACCCAAGGAGTGCATAGAGTGGTAGCATCTGCCATCTGTAGCCCTCGACGAACAGATGAAGGAGTGTTAACAGAATGGTAATAAAAAGAAG
>LUOC01000064.1 GCA_001626655.1 Fidelibacterota bacterium REDSEA-S14_B6
GGTGTAGAGCGTATTCTTTTCACCGAGATTGCCGTCGCATTGAAAAGATGGGTCGTTAGCAAAATACTCCAGCGGCACGCCGATGATATAACCGATAATTACACCACCCTGCCTCGCCACAAAGGGCAGTGTGTGGGGATAGTCAAAATACTTCCGGATGCTAGTCTTGGTCAGGCGAACATCTTCCGTGAATTCTTCCACAAGGTGTTCAGAGATCAGGATGAGTTGAGATATGTCTTCCTCGCCGACTCGTTCGATCAGTTCAATCTGAAAATTGAGCGATGATGAAGCGATGATCCGCGACCGAGTCTCTTCCGCAATTTCGAGCGTCAGCTGGCGGCCGCTGGTGTCAGATTGGTGATTCATATCTAGTTGTTTTCCTCGCTTAGAATAAGGCACGCAGCAGAACCGCGCAACCTTTTTGGAGCGAGAAAAAGAGACGGCAACTGTCCATTGCTTGCGGCCGGTGCGGCTCAGTAACTTTGGCACGTTGAAATCCTTCTCCGAAAGACTCCATCGAGCCGCTGCCGATTCTGATTCCATCCTCTGCGTTGGGTTGGATATCGATGCAGATCGTATCAATCCCGAATCTCCCCCATCACTTGAGGAGATGAAATCGTTTACAGAATCGGTGATCGAAGCGACACTGGAGCACGTAGCTGCGTTTAAGCTGAACCTTGCCTTCTTCGAGATGTACGGTTCGCAAGGCTATACGTGGCTGGAAGAGATGCTCGATTTTATCGGCGGGCGCCGCCTAACCATCGGGGACGGAAAGAGGGGGGACATCGGCAACACAGCCAAAAAATATGCCGCCGCCATGTTTGATCATTTCGGTTTTGACGCTGTAACCTTATCACCCTACATGGGGCCCGACTCGCTGGCGCCCTTTCTTGACAGGCCCGACCGAGGCGCCTTTATTCTCTGCCTCACCTCGAACCCCGGCTCGAGGGAGATTCAGCTGTGGGAGGCGTCCGGGGTGGCGGTCTACAGAAGGGTCATCTCCATGGTGAAGGATCTGAACGAACATGACAACTGTGGTCTTGTTATTGGCGCGACCAAGCCTGAGCAGATGGCCGACGTTCGACTTGAAGCCGGGCAAATGCCTTTTCTGATTCCGGGGATTGGCGCCCAGGGCGGCGATCTTGAAGCGAGTGTTTCGGCCTGCTCCGGAGACGGAATAGGGCTCATCAATGTCTCCAGAGCAGTACTCTATGCTGCAGATCCTGCTCACGCCGCCGCCGAGTTCAAATCCCGGATTAACAGGTTTAAGAAAAGTTCAAAGGCGGGCTGAGACAATGGGAATCCAAGATTTGATGCAAGAGTCCGGCGCCGTGATGCACGGGCATTTTCAACTGACATCGGGACGCCACAGCGATGTCTACCTTGAAAAATTCCGACTGCTGGAACACCCCGAGATTGTGGTAGAGATAGGCAAAAAAATGGCGGGAGCGTGCAACGGAATTGACATCGAAATTGTCCTTGGGGCTGCAATTGGCGGAATTTTGATCAGCAGCGCCACTGCCAAAATGCTCGGGACTAAAGGTATTTTTGCGGAGAGACAAGATGGTAAGCTAGTACTGAGAAGGGGATTTGAATTAAAGGAAAGCCACCGTGTTCTCATCGTGGAAGATATTGTCAGCACCGGCGGATCGGTGAGAGAACTGTTGGATATCGTTAAGTCGCACGGCGCTGAGACGGCGGCAGTCGTATGCCTCGCAGATCGGACCGCGGAAGGCATTGATTTCGGCTGTGTAACGAAGGCACTCCTACGATTTCCCGCTACGTCGTGGGAGCCGGAAAAGTGCCCGCTTTGCAATGAGAAAAAACCTTTAACTATCAGAGGGAGAACCGGTAAATGATAAGTATAAGTAGTCGATTTAAAGCTTTACTTTTTCTGTCGGGAATTCTGTTAATATCCTGTGCTGAACAGCCGGAAGAGTATGCTCTAATTTCCACTGAGAAAGGTAACATTTTTCTTAGGTTTTTCCCTGATGAGGCACCCAAGCATGTGGATAGTTTTAAAACACTTGCAAGAGAAGAGTACTTTAATGGCACGGATTTTCACAGAGTTATTCCAGGGTTTGTTATACAGGGAGGTGATCCTAATTCCAAAGATGGTGATAGATTAAATGATGGTTTAGGAGGTAGAGCGGGTAAATATTATGGAATTGGTGATAAGGACAATCCTGATACGTGGAGACTTCCAGCAGAATTCAGTAGTCTACCTCACAAAAGAGGTACCCTTTCAATGGCACGTTCTCCAAGTGGGAATGATACAGCAGGAAGTCAGTTTTTTATCTGTATCGAACCGCAACCCAATTTGAATAACCAGTATACTGTTTTTGGTGAGGTGATTCAGGGAATCAGTATTGTAGACAGTATTGCTAGTGTCTTTACGCCTCGAAAGCGTAATCCGAATTACGAAAGACCGGATGGAGACAGTCCGATACCGGATCTATTTATGGAGGTATATATCGGCACTGCTGATGAGCTTGACTTAGAACTCCCCTCCGGATAGCTGATGGCACGTCAACCGCCTGTTGGGGCAGCGCTTGGCGGTGGTGGCGCCAGGGGTGCATCTCACATCGGCGTTCTCCAAGCGTTTGAGGGAAACGGCGTCACCCTGGCTGCGATCGCTGGGACGTCGGCCGGAGCAGTCATCGGTGCAATGTATGCCGCCACTCTCGACGCCGGTTGGGTGCGGGAACGGTACCTTTCTTATCTAAAGAGCGAAACATTCCGAAGCCTCGGGACACACCACATTCTCCGGGAACAAGACGGCAAGGACTCGTTCCTCAATCAGGTGGGGAGATTCGTGAAAGACAGGATGGTCATATCTTTGGCTGCCCGCCGGCACGGAATTATCGATAGACAGAAACTTGTCAACGCCATCCGTTTTCTCCTCCCTGCCGGTTCCTTCGACGAACTGAAGATCCCTCTCTACGTTACGTCAACCGACTTGAACAGCGGGGAAGAAATCATCGCCGATAGGGGCGATCTGGTGGAAGCGGTCGTTCGAAGTTCGTCCATCCCCGGATTTGTAAAGCCGTTGGAGACTGGCGACCAAATCGTTGTGGATGGCGGTGTCTCTTCGCCGGTACCTGTCCGGGCGCTTCAAAAAGGTGAAGTGGAGATAACGGTGGCGGTTGATGACCCAAAGTCGGTTCGGCTCACTGGTCTGAATTCGGGCGCTCAGATCAGTTCATCTCCGCAGGGCGGGAAGCTGCCGAGAATGCTCTGCCTAAACTCGACCGGCTGATTCGCCAGCGGTCAGGCGTTTGGTGGCACTTTAGGAAGACTTTCTTGTGAGCGGAACCGTGGCCCGCCGGAACTATCGTACGGCCGCGACGTTCTTCTGATGAAATGACGAGGACACTGTGATTGCCCGATTCCCTTCAGATTTGCTCCTTCTTTCGGAATGGCTTCAGAGGTACAACGATTATGACCGGCTTCTACCCCGAGTACGACGGGCAGGCACCTCAAACTCACAAGTTCATATGCACGCCATCCATTTGAACTGTCTGCCGTCTTGCGTAAACTTACTAGCTGAATAAACTGAAGAAATGAATATCAAGAGAATAGTCGCCGTCGCCGTGACGCTTGCAGGTTTCCTTATCGCCGGAATCATCTTCTCCGGGAATGAGAGTGACGGCTATTCCGAAGTGCAACCGGTCGCCGAAACTGCTTCCGTCAGTTCCACCGCCTCCTCTTCCGCGATTCGCGCCCCCGATTTTACTTTGACCGGAATGGACGGCAAGAAAGTCTCCCTCTCAGATTATGAGGGGAGTGTCGTCATCATCAACTTCTGGACGACGTGGTGTGGCCCTTGCAGGTATGAGATTCCTGATCTGATGGAGTTGAGAGAAAAATATGACGGCGATCTCGTCGTCCTCGGTATCTCTCTCGATTACGACCCATCGGCGGTCGTACCCCGGTTCGCTGAAAGACTGGGAATCAATTATCCAATTCTTTACGGCGACGATGAAATCGCACGCACATACGGTGGCGTTAGTGGTATTCCTACAACCTTTATCATTGATAGAGATATGAATCTCTATCGCAGATATATCGGCTATCGCCCTCAGTCGGTCTTTATAAATGATATTGAAGACTTGATTTAGCTGTCCAATCTTAAGCCAATTATCACCTCTTTTCTCTTAAGAGATCGTCTTGTTCTCAGCTTGAATGCTCCATTAAAAAGAAGAATTTGAGAATTGAGGTTTAGCACTACACTCCTTTCCACGGCAATATTCTTTCTTGCATGTCAGGATCCTGTGGAAAATGGTCCCATAGTAAAAGCTTACGTTACCCTTCAGGGTGTAGATAAGGTAGCAGTGATCGATGTTTCCAAGAGGGTGGTCCTTAAGAATATAGACGTTGATTTTCAGGATACCGGAGACCGCCCGCACCACATTGTGATTGATAAGACCAACGGGTTCTGGTATGTTACACTTATATCATCGGGTTATGTTCTAAAGTACAGCCTTGAAACCGATGAATTCATTGATTCAGTCAGAGTGGGTAATATGCCCGCACTCCTAGCGCTGGATGAAATGAATCAGACACTTTATGTCTCGAGATTCATGCCGATGCCGGGAATGGGTATGATGGCATCCAATTCGACAGTGGTGAACATAATTGATGCATCTACCATGACCATCAAGAAAAACCTTTCAGTGGAAGCACGATCTCCTCATGGGATTGCTCTTAGTGCCGATGGTCAAACATTGTGGGTAGCCAGCAATGAGGCGTCTCACTTTTTTAAGATTGAAACCTCGCTGATTTACCAGGATAACTATCAACCAAATGCTTTTAAGCTAGGATCAGACGTCCCCGACAACTATAAAGTTAACGATATGCTCTATAATGCATTGGAACTCGAGCTGAGTAGTGATAATTCCAAGCTTCTTATCACCTGTTCTGGCTCAAATGAGATTCGTGTTTTTGATACTACTACTGGCGACAGCCTCGCAACTTATGATCTGTCAAACCAACCGTGGCATCTTGCCATCAGCACGGACAATCGAACAGTATATACTACCAATCGAGGCGCTGCCACTGTCAGCAAGATTGATCTTTCTAATGGAGATATTTCAATTCTATCTGATAGTCTGCTGGCTCTTCCTCACGGTTGCATGCTTACTCCTAACGAAAGTGAACTGATCGTCACCGAATCCGCTGGAAACCGAATTGTTTTCATCGACACTGAAACGATGAAGCTGGTTGATGAAATCAATCTGGAAACATCGATGTCAATGCCAACCGGGCTTGCAGTGGTTGAAGAATAGCAGCATTTCCCGTGCACCGAGTCAATCTGCTCAGTTTGATCTTTTGTCTATCGGTTATCGGATGTGAGCACTCTCAAGACTTAACACAAAATCAGGATAAGGTTTGGCCGATTCAAGAGTCATTTGAACTGGCAGATTTTCAACCGGCAGGTGACTGTAAATCCTGCCATCCTGTTCATTTTAATGAATGGTCTGGGTCAATGCACGCTTACGCACTTAGGGATCCAGTCTGGTTTGCCCAACATTCAAAGGAACAGGATAAGTTCGCGTCAGAAGGAAAGGAATTAGGGCAGTTTTGTATTATGTGTCACAGCCCTGTGGCTTTCCTTACGGGTGCTATTGATAATCCGTTCTCGTTTGATATCAGTGATACAGCGAGTCTCGCTCCGCAAGTGCAGGAGGGGGTGGGATGTACGTTCTGTCATGCAACTACTCACGTTTCCCCTTCTACAGATGCCAATCCGTTAGACGGTGTGACTGGAGCAATTCAGTTCTTCCTCAATACAGATGAAGTCATCTACGGCTCCATTAAGGATCCAATTCCTAACAGTTTTCATGAATCAGAATTCCATCCAGACTACGACCGATCAGAGATGTGCAGGGCTTGCCACAATCTGACCATTGATGGAATCGATGCTGAAATGACCTTTGATGAATGGAAAGGAACGGCTTTCGAAGCTATGGGCATTGAATGTCAGGGATGTCACATGGAAACCTATTCAGGTTATGCTGTTGATACTGTCCTGTTCCCTTTGGCACCCTACCGAGAGAATCTCCACCGACATTCTTTCGTTGGACTCGACCATGCGTTGACATCATTCCCTGAAACAGGAGCTCAAGCAACAGCGATTACCTCACTATTGAAGTCAGCGGCGGAAATAAGTTTTGGTACACCCTTTCCCAACTCCGTTACCCCCGGCGAAAATGTTGAATTAGCAGTGGTTGTGACAAACACCTCTGGCCATAATCTTCCGACCGGTACAACATTCTCTCGACAGATTTGGTTAGAGGTGACAGTTACAACTGGGGCTGATACGATTTATAAGAGTGGTTTCCTGGATTCCAATGGAGATCTCTACGATTTCTATACTGACACCGATTTGGTTAAGGATCCTGATTTAACTCTTTTCCGGACGGTTCTTTATGATGCGGTTGGAGACTCCGGCCTCCGTCACGTCTCCGTTGGAAGAATGGTCAGAAAATCCGACTCCACACTTCCGGTGCAAGGGTCACGAACGGCGAAATACAGTTTTCCGCTTCCGTTGGAGACCGAGGGCCAAATATTCATCAGAGTCCGCTTGAGATTCAGAGCGATGCCTCCATTCCTGATCCGTGAGCTAGGCCTGAAAGAGGAGTCAAATCGATTGATTGTTTTTGATGCTTCCGAGTTGGAAGCGACAGTTCCCGTTGATATGTTAGAATGAAATCGGGTCAGTTTTTCATTATTTTCTTGGCAACAGCGTCACTGACCGGACAAATAGCCGTTCGCTCTGAAATGGTTGCACCGGTAGTTGTGGATGGCGATACGTTAGACAATGCATTTACAGGCGGTTTTAATCGACCGGTTTCTCAGTTTCTTGATTGGGACGATAATGGATTGATTGATCTTTTTATTACCGATGCAGATTCACGCATACAGCACTTTGAACAGAATGGGTTGTCACCCAGTTCGTTCTTCCTGCATACACGATCCTTTCGAGAAATTTCTGTCGGCTTTTGGTTTAGATTCATTGATTATGATCGTGACGGTGATTATGACCTGATTCACAGTGGTTTCACGCCACTTATAGAGGGGGCTTTCTCTCTGTTCGTCTACGAAAACGTGGATGATGATCTACAGTTCAGAACAGACAGACTGTTGGATGATACGGGACGACCGTTGGTTGTTGGTGCTGTTATGATCCCCACTTTCTCTGACCTGGATGGGGACGAATGGCCGGATCTGATGGTTAGTAGCGTTGCTGGAACGGTCACCAAATACAAAAATCTGGGTATCCGAAATCAACTTCCTCTGTTTCAATTTGAAACGAACGCCTTTCAAGATATCATGATTATATCAGCATATGGCAGAAACAAACGACACGGTGCGGGCTCGATTGAATTTTTTGATATTGATGCAGATGGAGACAACGATCTTTTTTGGGGAGAGATGTATCAATCGGGCCTTTTGTTTCTTGAAAATCGCGGGACGGCAACCCATCCCGATATTAATGACAGTTTAATGATTGTGGATTATCCTCCAGAGGCAGTTTTCGAAACTGCCGGTTTCAATGTGACACGCTTTGTCGATCTCGATAAGGATGGAGACAGTGAACTGTTTGTAAATGTGCAGTCCGGTGTCTTTGGAACCGATTATGTCGATAATTTCCTGTATTTCGAAAATACCGGGAGCGATTCCCTCCCATTTTTCCGGCACAACACTGATAGGTTTATTGCCGCACTCGATTTCGGTTCGGCCAGTGCTCCCGTTTTTGCTGACATCGATGATGATGGTGATGACGATCTCTTTGTCGGAAATGAATTCAATGATTTACTTTCCGGATTTAGAGGGACAGTTTTCTTTTTCAGGAACAGGGGCGATCAGTTTTCACCATCCTTTGTACTTGAAGATTCAACCTATTTTGCTGAACTCACAGGGAACAATCTTGTCCCCACATTTGGCGATCTGGACTATGATGGTGATCTGGATGCAATTGTAGGCGACTGGAATGGTGATTTGTATCATTATGAAAACTCGGGAACTTCACAAACCCCGGTTTTCGAGTACAAAGGTCAATACCTGAACATTGATGTGGGACAGAGGGCACATCCTTCGCTGGGTGATCTTGATAGGGATAATGATTTAGATTTGGTTGTAGGGACAGATGATGGCAAGATCTTCTTATGGAGAAATTCAGGCTCCCCGGAAATCGCTGAGTTTCAGCTGGAAGATGACAGTTTTCTCAAAGAGGAGGAGCTTGGTCGCATGCTTACGCCTGAAATTGTTGACATCGATTTTGACGGGAAGATGGATCTAGTGATCGGCAATGCTGGAGGGTTACTCTTTTCTGCGTTCGAAACTAACGGCAGTTGGATTCCAGCAGAGTTTGATGCAATCCCCTACGCCGGACCCCAACTTGCACCGGCAGTATCGGATCTAAACAACGATGGAAGAGTTGAGATGGCGATAGGTTCACTGCATGGTGGTCTACAACTCTTCGAGGTAGAGGCTTCGATGAAAACTGATATTTCGATTTTTCTCCCTCGTAAGATGAGGCTACTTCAAGCATATCCAAATCCATTTAACAGTGAATTAGCCATTTCTGTGGAGGTCAAATCACCGGGCTCAATCGATATTTCTGTCTACAATCTTCTTGGTCAAAAAATTGAAACCATATTTAAGAATCCTCTTCATGCCGGTGTTCATCAGTTTTTCTGGCAAAGTAATAACCTCCCATCGGGTATATATCTTCTTATGGCCACAACTTCAAGTGTTGGTGATTCTCGAGAGAAACTGATTCAAAAGATTGTCAATATCAAGTGAGGTTGTGAAACTTTTTTTGATTAATATCATTAAGGTTTATGAAACAACGATATAAAAGGAGTGCAATGAAAAAATATATACTTGTCTTCACCCTCTTGATTTTTGTGAGTTTGCATGGCCAATCGGCCAAATACTTTAGTGAAACCTTCGCAGATGTGGTAAAGAATGTCAATCCCGCCGTCGTGACCATCACCAGTGAAAAGGTCCAATCAGGCCGGTTCCAGCACCCTTTTGAAGAGTTCTTCGGAGACGATTTTTTCCGTTACTATTCCCCTGAACGTGAACGCCGGAGCCAGGCCCTCGGCTCCGGCGTCATTGTAGACGCCGTAAACGGTTATATCCTTACCAACAACCACGTGGTTCAAGATGCCGATGAGATATCCATCTTCCTTATGGACGAGCGCGAGTTTGAAGCCGAAGTGGTCGGGACAGATCCAAAGAGCGATCTTGCCGTTCTCCGAATCGACGCTGACAATCTCACCGGCGTCAGGCTCGGGGACTCTGACGGCCTCGATGTAGGAGAGTGGGTTCTCGCCATCGGAAGTCCCTTCTCCGCGAACCTGAGCCACACGGTAACTGCCGGAATCGTCAGCGCTAAAGGGAGGAGCAGTGTGATCGGCGGCGTCGATTATCAGGATTTTATTCAGACTGATGCGGCTATCAATCCGGGGAACAGCGGCGGCGCGCTGGTCAACCTTGAAGGGAAACTCGTCGGTATCAACACTGCAATCGCCACGGGCGGTTATATGCGAAGTAACGCCGGAGTTGGCTTTGCCATTCCGTCGAACCTTGCCAAGAGAATTATGGACGACCTGATCTCGGAGGGGCGTGTCATTCGTGCCTGGCTGGGAGTCTTTATACAGGATGTGAATGATGGGATCGCCAAGGCGCTCGACCTTCCGGACCGGAGCGGAGCCGTGGTCACGGAGGTGGTGGACGACAGTCCAGCGGAGAAAGCCGGTTTCAAAGTGGAGGATGTGGTCAGATCCTTCGGCGGCACCAAAGTGCGTGACTCATCTCATTTGAAGAATCTTGTCTCTTCTTCTCAACCAGATTCAAGAGAGGCGGTCGAAATCATCCGGCGGGGGCGGAACAGGACGCTTCGCGTGAACCTTGTGGAACTCCCTGAGGAAGATGTCATCTTCGCCTCCCGCTCAGCTCCTTCATCGCTGGCGCTGGGGATGCGCGTGGAGGATCTGGACGCCTCCACATCCAGAAGGTTTAGGTTGGGGGAGGAAGAATCCGGCGCAGTGGTGGTAGAGGTGTCGTCATCTGGAGCCGCCTCGCGAGCAGGCGTGCAGCCCGGCGATATTATCAAGCGCGTCGGCGATCGAGAAGTTGATTCAGCTCGTCAGCTCAGAGACGCCCTTTCAAAGCTCGATGATGAAGAGTCAGTCCTGCTGCTAATCAGACGCCGTGGTGGTTCGATTTTTCTGCCCGTCGATCTGAACTGACCAGGGCCGAAAACCGATTTCTGTAAGGGCTCCCTCGGGAGCCCTTTTTTCTTCCATCCTCGACGAGAAGTGAAGAGATGCCTCCCGTTGAATTGTTTTGAATTGGATCACTTCAAAGGTAACTTTGCAGGCTGAAAAATGATCGGTTTTGTAAGGTAAATGGGTAAACTGTTTCTAATACTGAGCATAGTCTTTTTCGTGATGTGGATTGTCACTTCGTCCGGCGTCAATTTTCCGCTCCTTGGCAAGCTGGGAAACTTACCGGGCGACCTTCAATTCACTCGCGGAAACTTCTCGTTCCATCTGCCGCTGGGCTCCTCTATTCTTCTCAGCATTGTTCTCACCATCCTTTTGAGACTCTTTTCGAAAGCCTGAGCCGTGCTCCAGAAAGTTGATCCCAAAGTCGATTTTGTTGAGCTCGAGCACAAGATTCTCAAGTTCTGGGCCGACTCGGATATATTCAGAAAGCGGAGCGAAATTAACCGCGGCAATGAAAAATGGTCATTCATCGATGGACCGATTACTGCCAACAATCCCATGGGCGTGCACCACGCTTGGGGCCGAACCTACAAAGACCTGTTCCTTCGCTACAAAGCGATGAAAGGATACGACCTCCGATTCCAGAACGGTTTTGACTGCCAGGGCCTTTGGGTCGAAGTTGAGGTCGAGAAAGAGATGGGGTTTGAGAGCAAGAAAGATATCGAG
>LUOC01000065.1 GCA_001626655.1 Fidelibacterota bacterium REDSEA-S14_B6
CCACAAGGGTCTCTCCCGAGTAGCTCCTGCTGAACCGATAGGCCCACTCAACGTCCAGCAGGCGGTCGCTGCTAAGCTCCCGGGCAAGTGAGAGGGTGGGGATGTAACCCATCACTGTTTCGATAGACGACCGCCCCTCCGCCGGATCATCACCAAAGATGGTGCTCCCCCACAGTTGACCCTTTGCGGATAGAGTCTGCGCACTGGCCGAAGCGGAAAGCAGAAACCAAGCACAGACAAGCATGAGCGGTTTCGCCTTTGAGTGCATCACTTCCTGATCCCCCGCATGAACGATTTGACCGCCTCCTTCTGCGCCTTGCCGAACTGCTCTGAACCCTTCATCACCATGTACTGCAGCCCCATGCCGTCCAGCGTGGCGAGGAGCAACGTCGCGACGCCGTCGTAGTTCATCTCTCTGAATTCGCCTGCCTTAACCCCCTCCTTCAGCACTTTCGTAATCTCCCGGCGGTAATAGGCGGACACTTCCTGAAGGAAGTTTGGATAGCTGCTCTTCAGCTGCCATCGGGCGGCGTGAGCCCACACTTCAATAAGGAACGGCACGGCGTCCCCCAGTTGATCCGTCATCGCGATACTCAACGTGAACAGCTCTTCCAGCTTTTGGGAAGGGGAAAGGTCCCTCTCCATCAATGCATCAAACTGCGCCTGGGACTGTTGCAGAAAATCCGCTTCGATGCCCCGGAGAATCTCCTCCTTACTCCGAAAATATTCGTAAACCGTCCCTTTTCCTATCCCCGCCTCTTTGGCGATATCGGCAATCTTGCCCCGTTCAACGCCCTCCTTGGCGAAGACCTGAACGGCTGCTTGCAGGATCAGCTCTCTCTTGTCGGTAGTTACCATATCTATTGACCGACCGGTCAGTCAAAACCTACATCACTTTTTCACCACTGTGCAAGGGGCAATTCCTGACACAGTCGGAATGATCGCTCTAACGGCTAAGGGATTCTTAGATAAATGGGACTAAGACCAAAGTAGGCGCGACCGAGACTCACCCGATCACTTCTTTGTAAATCCTGTAATTGTTCAGCCCCATCACTTTATCGAGCTCTCCTTCAGAAAGTCCTCTCTTCCTCAGGCCGTCCCAGATCACCTCCATCCGCCGGGGACCGTTCAGTTTATCCATGAAAAGTGGCCAGTGGCTTGCATCAAAATTGTTTCCCTCCTCCCGCTTCAGCTCCGCAATGTATTCATCAGTCATTTCAATGACGCGATGATCCCGATCACTGCCGATGCTTATATGGTCCACGCCGGCAACTTTGATGGCGTGCTCAATATGGTTCAGATAGTGCCCGAACGCCCCTTTTCTGACATTCGTCACAAACGGTCTGATCTGACATATCCCGATCACACCGCCTTTGTCGGCGACGAGTCTGAGGTTCTTGTCTGTGGTGTTTCTGGTGTTGCTGTAGATCGCTTCGCAGGCAGTGTGTGAGACGATGATCGGCACTGTGGACGCGTTTGCCACATCGGCCATGGTCTCCATATTGGCCCCCAGCCCGTAAAACAGGTCCACCAAATCCAAGTCGCGGCCGAACTGCGTTGAATTCTGGAACAGGTAGAAAATGGCCAGTCTTCCGTCTCGCCGGGCTCTATCAATGTGAGACACCTTCGTCGCTTTCATATAGAGATCGGACTGTTTCTCGATGAGACGGTCATAGTGTAGCACGCCGTTTTTCGCCGCCTCGAACGCTTCGTGTTCGAAAGTCTTGGGATCACACAGAGTGACCGTTATGGCATTGAGGCCGCTCTCCAAGATTTCCTTAACCAGCGCTCGGGGATAAACTTCACGGATTTCTCCCATGGCGTCAAATATCAAAGCTCGCTGTGTGGGGGTCGATTGTGATATTGAAGATGCCGCCAGTCTCGTTCCCAGAGTTGAGTAAGCGGCGGCGGCGGAAATCGTCTTGATAAATTCTCTGCGGATCATTCTCTTGTTCAACCTCCCAAAAAGCTGAGTGCCAATTTCATCTGTCACAATTTACTGTGCCAGAAAGTTACAGACACGCAACCCAATCTGTTCTACTGTTCCCGCCGCCGACTTTCTCGAACATCTTTGCCATTCTCGCCACGACCGTTAGATTCTCCCCCTCCCAATGAAACTCCACTGGAAGATTATCATCGGGCTCGTGCTCGGTATTGTGTACGGCGTGGTGGCCGCTACCTACGGCTGGGGGGGTTTCACCTCAGACTGGATCGCCCCGTTCGGCATCGTATTCATCAATCTCCTGAAACTTATCGCCATTCCGCTGGTCATCTCGTCTCTCGTGACCGGCGTCGCTTCCCTCTCCGACTTAAAGAAGCTCTCCAGAATAGGCGGGAAGACGATCGCTATTTACGTCACGACCACTGCCGTGGCTGTCACCATCGGACTCGTAGTTGTTAACACACTCCGCCCCGGCGATCGAGTCCCCGTGGAGATGCAGCAGCAGCTTCAGGAGACATACGAACAGGATGTGGAAAATCGGGAAGAGGCAGCGGAAGGGGTCAAGGATCGAGGACCATTACAACCCGTCGTCGATATGGTCCCAAGCAATTTCTTCGGCGCCGCATCAAACAACAGGAATATGCTTCAGGTGGTGTTTGTCGCTATCTTTATCGGAGTCGGGCTCATCCAGGTGCCCAAAGAAAAAGCCGATGCCGTCCTCTCTGTCTTCGATGGATTTAATCATGTAATAATCCGAATGGTGGACGTGATTATGCTGATGGCACCGCTGGGGGTCTTTTCGCTCATTTCGAACACCATCACCACCGTGGCGCAGGACAACATATCTCAAGTGGTGGAACTGCTCGGCGCCCTCGGATTCTACTGTATCGCCGTCATTTCGGGCCTTCTCATTCATATGGTTGTAACCTATACGTCTGTTCTGAAAATCTTTTCTTCCATGCCTCTCGGAAATTTCTACAGAGGGATCGCCCCTGCCCAGCTCGTGGCATTCTCTACCAGCTCCAGCGGTGCCACGCTTCCCGTAACCATGGAGAGGTGCGAAGAAAAACTGGGCGTTTCCGAAGAGGTCTCCTCCTTTGTTCTACCCCTCGGCGCCACCATCAATATGGACGGGACAGCCCTCTATCAGGAGGTGGCGGCAGTCTTTATCGCCCAGACGCTCGGCATGGAGCTCGGAATCGCCGCCCAGTTGACCATTGTACTCACGGCGGTGCTCGCATCCATCGGCACGGCTGCTGTGCCCGGGGCCGGTGTTATTATGCTTGTCATTATTCTCGAGGCCATCGGCGTCCCCAGCGCCGGCATCGCCCTCATTCTCGGCGTTGATCGAATCCTCGATATGCTCCGTACCGTCACCAACGTCACCGGCGACGCATCTGTGGCAGTTTCGGTAGCGTCAACGGAGAACCAGCTCGGCGAGGTGAACCTCGATGAGGCAAGCGACAAGGCTCGCGCTTCAGCCGACTGACCGCCTCAAAAACTGATTGATTTTCCGGACAGTTCTCACCATTTTCGATGGTTCTGATAACACGCGGGGTTAAGCAAAAGTCTCACTTGAACAAGGAGCAACCATGAACCGATTTGCATCTTTTGCTGTTTCACTGACAGCGCTGATTCTCTCCGTCCCCACTGCAGTGGCGGCTGAGAGCTACGATGAATCTCTATTTAACGCTATGGAATGGCGTTCCATCGGCCCCTACCGCGGCGGGAGAAGTGTTGCCGTTGCCGGTGTCCCGAGTCAACCTAACGTCTACTATTTTGGCGGGACCGGCGGAGGCGTCTGGAAGACCACAGACGCAGGCGTGAGCTGGACTCCAATCTCCGATGGGCAGTTCAAGACAGGTTCGGTGGGCGCTATTTCGGTGGCCGATTCCGATCCCAACATCATCTATGTGGGGATGGGCGAGTCTTGTGTCAGAGGCAACTTCTCTCACGGTGACGGCATGTACAAGTCCATGGATGCTGGCGAAACGTGGGAACAGGTGGGCCTTTCCGATTCCCGCCAGATCGGCCGGATCAAGATTCACCCCAAGAATCCTGACCTCGTTTACGTCGCCGCACTGGGGCACATTTTCGGTCCCAACAAAGAGCGGGGCGTGTTCCGTTCCAAGGACGGAGGGAAGTCTTGGGAAAATGTTCTGTTTGTTGATGAGAACACCGGCGCCGTGGACATCTCCATGGACGTCACCAATCCGCGTGTACTCTACGCCGGGATGTGGCAGGTGAGCCGGACGCCGTGGTCGTTGGAGAGCGGCGGCGAAGGGAGCGGCCTCTACAAATCGACGGACGGCGGCGACACCTGGGAAGAACTGACTGAAGGCCTTCCGAAAGGGATCATGGGAAGGATCGGCGTCTCTGTCTCGCCGGTCAATCCCAAACGTGTCTGGGCAATTATTGAGGCGGACGACGGCGGCATCTTTCGTTCCGACAACGCCGGCAAGACGTGGCGCCGAATCAATGAAGACCGTTCCTATCGGCAGCGGGCGTGGTACTACACACACATCTACGCTGACACCAAGAGCGAGGAGACGGTCTACGTCCTCAATACCGGTTTTTACAAATCGACGGACGGCGGGAAGACATACAAAAGCTACAGAGTTCCTCACGGGGACAACCACGATCTCTGGATCAGTCCCGTGGATAACCAGACTATGATCAATGCCAATGATGGCGGCGCCAACGTCTCCTTCACGGGAGGCGAATCGTGGAGTCGGCAGGACAACCAGCCGACGGCCCAGTTCTATCATGTTACCACCGATGACCGCGACCTTTACTATGTATACGGCGCACAGCAGGATAACAGCACTGTCGGCATCGCCAGTCAGACAACCGGCGGCGGCATAGACCGGACGCACTGGTATTCTGTGGGAGGTTGCGAGAGCGGCTACATTGCGCCCATGCCGGGCAATCCGGACATCGTTTTCGCCGGCTGCTACGGCGGCCAGCTAAGCCGCTACGACCACACCACAAGGACCACAAGGACGGTCAGTGTCTGGCCGGAGAATCCCATGGGGGCCGGCGCCGGCGACCTGAAATACCGCTTCCAGTGGACCTTCCCCATCTTTTTTTCACCCCACGATGTAGGCACTGTCTACGCGGCGGCGAATGTGCTGTTCAAGTCGACCAATGAAGGGCAGAGCTGGACGCCGATCAGTCCAGACCTCACCACAAACGACAAGAGCAAACAGGGCCCTTCCGGCGGTCCCATCACCCACGACAACACAAGCGTGGAATACTACTGCACCATCTTCTCCGCCGTGGAATCGCCCCACGAGAAAGGGGTCATCTGGGCCGGGACGGACGACGGACTTGTCCATATCACCAAGGACGGCGGGACGACCTGGAACGACGTAACACCCCGCAACATGAAAGAGTTCAGTCTCATCAGCATGATTGAGGTGTCGCCTCACGATCCCGCCACGGCCTATCTCGCCGTAAACCGGTACAAGTGGGATGACTTTTCCCCCTACGTCTACAAGACCGACAACTATGGAAAGAGCTGGAAACTGCTCAACCGAGGCATCGGTGATGACGCCTTTGTCCGGTCTGTCCGGGAAGATCCTGACAGAAAAGGGTTGCTCTACGCCGGCACGGAGACGGGCGTTTATGTCTCCTTCGATGACGGCAAGGTGTGGCAGCCGCTTCAGCTCAACCTCCCCGTCGTCCCCCTCACCGATCTGGTGGTGGAAAACCAGGACCTCATCGTCGCCACCCAGGGACGCTCGTTCTGGATTCTCGATGATCTAACACCACTGCATCAGCTTATTCCTGAGATTGCCAAGCAGTCGGTTCACCTCTATCAGCCGGGCGACGCCTTCAGGATGCGAGGGGGGAGATGGCGTTCCAGCGGCAGTGCGGGGCAGAATCCGCCCTCAGGCGTGGTGGTTCAGTACTATTTGAAGGAAGCGTCGGAAGAAGAAGTGACGCTGGAGTTCCGCGAACGGAACGGTGATGTCATCAAATCGTTCAGCTCCAAGAAGAAGAAAGGCGAGGAAGCTCCCCAGTCATTCTTTGGAGGAGGCGATCGCGGAGAGACCGTTTTGGCGGAAGCGGGAATGAACCGGTTCATCTGGAATATGCGGTATCCCGACGCCAAGAGCGTTCCCAAAGCGATCATGTGGGCGGGCGTCCTCACTGGGCCTCAGGCGGTGCCGGGAGATTACGAAATCCGGCTCACTGTGGGCGATGTGGAAAAGACGCAGATGTTCACGATTAATGGTGACCCTCGCCTTGAGACCACGCAGGCGGACTATCAGGAACAGTTCGACTTCCTCATGACGATCAACCGCAAGGTGACGGAAGTTCACACCGCCATCAACACCATTCGGGACGTCCGGAAGCAGGTGAAAGCCATGGCGAAACGGGCCAAAGACAGCGGTGGCGCTTCGGACATCAGAGACTCCGCAAAAGCCCTGAATAAGAAACTGACTGCCATTGAGGAAGAGTTGATCCAGACAAAATCGAAAAGCCGTCAGGATCCTCTCAATTATCCCATTAAGGACAACAACAAACTGGCGGCGCTGACAGGCGTCGTCATGGGCGCAAACGCCCGGCCGACCGATCAGGCATACGACGTCTACGAGATGCTGGCGTCAAGGGTCAACAAACAGCTGGCAAAACTTGATGATCTGCTTGACAACGATGTGCCTGCCTTCAATCGTGTCGTCCGCGAAAATGACATTCCGGCGGTCTCCATAGAAGAATAATGTGAGCCCAGCCTCAAAAGTTCTCATCGCTGGCGGCGTGCTCAATATTGCCTACGGATTCATCGTCGGCATTGTGCTCTCCCGCGTCAGAGAGCGGCAGGCTGAGGCGCCAAGATACTTAACAGTGACACACATGGGGGCGCTCATGCACGGCCCCATGCTCATGGCCCTTGTCTTTGCTGTTCAGCTTTCAACGCTTAGTGAAATAGTTGAGCTGTGGGCCGCCTAGCTGCTGGTTGGGTCATCGATAATTATTGCTCTGAAGGACACCCTTAACTGGTGGCAGGGAGTCGGTGACGAATTCGTTGAGCGCTCCCTCAGCTACTATTTGGGATATCTCTATGGGGTAGCCGCAATTCCCGGTCTGGGAATTCTAACCTACGGTGTGCTGATCAGTCTGTAGCCTAATACGTCGGCAGTGCGGGATCAACCTCCCGCGCCCAAGCGTCGATCCCTCCAGTCATGTTGCTGACATCCTCAAACTGCTGACCCAACAGGTAGGCGGTCACAGCCGCGGAGCGGACGCCAGTGTGGCAGTACACCACCGTCTTTTCCGTCTTGTCCAACTCGCCAATTCGAAACTGAAGCTGATCCATAGGGATAAACAGTGAGCCGTTAATCGACACAAGGTTGCGCTCCCACTCCTCCCGGACATCAAGCAGCTGGAGCCGTTCCTCCCGCTCTCGCGCCGCGTTAACCTCTCTGACAGTAATCTCCGGAACATTCATGGCTTTCTATCCTCATAAAGAAAATATGGTAAATTGCCGACTATGAAAAATGTGAAATACCTCGGCCCAGCAGCGATTGTCCTCGCCGCCGTTTTGTGGAGTTTTGACGGACTGTTACGTCAGAATCTCGCCGGCGTCCCATCTCTGCATGTGGTGCTTCTTGAGCACGCCATCGGGGCTGTGCTTTTGACGCCGCTCCTCTTCAAAGGGTGGCAGGAGGTCCGGGCCCTCTCCAGTCGCGGATGGGTGTCTGTACTCTGGGTATCGCTCTTCGGGGGAATCCTCGGCACTTTCTTCTACACGAAAGCCCTCGGGTATGTCGATCACATCGATCTATCGGTGGTGGTGCTTTTGCAGAAATTTCAACCTTTCTTCGCCATCGGACTTGCGGCTGTTCTGCTGAAGGAACCTCTCACAAAAAACTATCTCCTTTGCGCTGTTACGGCCATCGCCGGAGGTTACTTTCTGACATTCAATAACGGTGCCCCCTCTTTTACCATTAATAACGAATCGCTCATCGCCGGCTTGATGGCGCTCTGCGCTGCCTTTGCATGGGGAAGTTCCACAGTCCTCGGGAAACATGCACTCAAGCAGCTCTCCTTCTTCTCCCTCACGGCACTGAGGCTGTGGATCACTTCTCTCGTGGCGACGCTTGTTTTGATCTCCTTCGGTACCGATGCGCTTTCGTTCAGTCTCACCAGATCTGAATGGCTTACAGTGCTGACCATTGTCCTCTCAACAGGAACGGTTGCCCTCTTCATCTACTATTACGGCCTGAAGCATGTCCTCGCCACGCACGCCACGATCTACGAACTGTTCTGGCCGCTGTCGGCTGTGCTGATCGATATTTTCGTTCGCGGCCGGACGCTCACAGCGGGGCAGTTCCTCGGCGGCGCTCTTCTGATCGGTGCGTCCCTATTTCTCTCGCGCCAGCAACAAAACGGCCAAGCATGACCAACAAGCGGTTCGGTCTTTCCGATCACCGGCACAACTTATTCTATAACGGACTTCATGAAGCGTTCTGGGGTTTCGGAATTGCGTTCCCCACCACTTTCGCCGTAGTCCCTCTTTTCCTGAAAATGCTCGGGGCGCCGCCCATCATTATCGGCTCGGCGGCAGGTGTGTTCACCGCCTGTGCGGCGATTCCCCAGATCGCCATCGCCTTCTTGGGGCAGAGGATTCGGAATCTTAAGAAAGGTATAATTGCAGCCCATTCAGTCATGATACCGCCCATGCTTCTCGCCGGTTTTGTCTTTGGTTTTCTCGCCCCCTCCGGCCCTTCCGCATGGATGATCTATTTCGGCTGCTTTGTCCTTTTCTCTATAGGCGTCGGCGTTGTCTTCCCCATCTGGGCAGATTTTCTCGAGTTGGTTCATCTGCCCGAACGGCGGGGGGAATTCTTCGGCGTCTCCTTTGCCGTCACCAACGGCGCCGGATTCGTCGGCGGGCTCGTTGTCAAATGGCTTCTCGATACGGCCCCATTTCCTTCAAACTTCGGATTCGGGTTTCTCATCTATGCACTCTGCATTTTCGTGGCAGTGCTTCTCTTCTTCTTTTACCGTCTCAAGCCGAGGCAGAATAAAGATGTGAACAGAGACTTTGGCCTTTTCAAGAGACAACTGAAGCAGGTGCTGAGTGCGGACAAGAACTTCCGCCGGTATCTTTACAGCCGGATGCTTCTTGCTGCTAACTATCCCGCCATTTCACTCTACGCCGTTTACGCCCACGATAAGCTCCAGTTTGATGTAAGTGAGGCAGGCATCTTTACTGCGATTACAGTCTTACTCTCCGGATCTTCAAGCTTTTTGCTCGGAAAGCTCGGAGATCGAATGGGACACAAACATGTTTTTGTCATTGTCTTTCTCGGTTACCTCGGCGCTATGGCGACGGCGCTTCTCGCGACAAACATGTCCCATGCATACCTCATTTTCGTTTTTCTCGGCGTCGGTCAGGGCGGTTTCCTGACAACGGCCATGAGCCTCATCTTTGAGTTCGCCGGAGAAGCAGGGGACAAAAAAACCTATTTCGCCCTGACCGACACTCTCACGGCGCCGTTCGTGGTACTGTTTATTGTACTGTCAGGAATCTTTATCCCGATCTACAGTATGGGGACGGTACTCATCGGCCTCGGAGTTTTCATCATTGCCGGCGTTATTGCACTGGCGCTCTTCACGCGGGAGCCAAAGTCTCTCAAGACGCAGTATCCGCCTCCGGAGTCGCTGATGTAGATACCGATTTTGTTTGTGGATAGTCTTCCCATTCTTCTAAATTAGAGAAAGCTTGAAGTTCAACATGAACCGCCAAATCCGAGGAATGCTTACAGTCGCCCTTTGCGTTTTCGCTTTAGGGAGATCGATCTTCTCGCCAAAGCACACTACAATCTTGCCATCGCCTATTCCAAGAAGGGGTGGTACGACTATGCGCTGAAGGAGGCTGAAACCACTTTCGATATGTGGCCGACCAAGGAAAACTACGAAATGGTCGAGCTCCTCAAGAAGCGGCGCGGCCTCGAGCGTCTCGATATCGAGACAGAAGCTTAACGGCTTCGCCTCTCAACTCCCGCACTCTCAAGAACCTTATCTGCAAGCCACGGTACGCCGAGGGCGATCCAGAGACCGATGGCGGTCAGCGCGAGAAAGAGCGCCCCCTCACCGGAATCTATTATCGGCTGAACGGCGAGGTAGATTCCGTAGAGCCCCGCACTCCCAAGAATTACCAGCGGTCCGCCCCTCAGAGGAGAAATGCCGGTTGACGGAAGATTAAGCGAGCCGGCCGCCACGCCCCCGGTTGTAAGACCAAAGAGTGCCCCCATAACAATCCCGCTGTAGTGTACCCCGGAAAAGAGAGCGACCGTAGAGGTAATCACCAAGAAGGTGAGGAACAGCATCCGGGGGGGCCAGCCAGCTAAGATCAGCTTCAGTCGGGGTTCGCTCCAGAAAAATCCCGCGAGAATCGCCGCGCCGATGAGCAACCCTCCCGCCACATCGATGGGCCAATGGACACCAAAGTAGAGGCGGGAAAGTCCTACCAACAGAATAAGCACGGCCGCCGGCCCATACAGCTTCCTGCTGTTCAGTGCGAGGAATCCCCAGAGAACTACTGCATGCTGGGCGTGGCCGCTCGGGAAGGCAAAGCTTTCGGCTTCAACTTCAGCCATCCCTTCAGGCCTCGGAATCTGGAACAGCTCCTTAGGTCGCCGAGAAGCGACACAGAACGCATCAGGAAATAGATGAGAGGATGATCGAAGTCTCGGAGGAATTCTATGATCGGCACTACTGCTGATCCCGGGCGGAGAGAAGAAGCTCTTTTATTGCGCGGTAGTTCTCACCTTCGTTCACTGTAGGATCAGGATTGAACGCTGTCAAGTTCACCACATCCACCACATCGCCATCCTTGTCGAGAACAAAGAAATCGCGGATATAGACCTGCCACGACTCCCAGACCCGCTGCTCCGTATTGTCCTGAACCCACGGGAGTGTTCGGCCCGTGATCATTCCTGTGATCGATTTGGCTGCGTACTCGATACCGTTCACCCCCACAACGTGAACATCATCAATCCCCTCTGACCGAAGCTCCGAGATAAGATCATTCAGGACACCGAACCGGTGCCTGCAGGTGCTTCACCCCTGATCGCCAAAATAGAACGCCGACACCTCTCCTTTGTATGACGAGGGGCCGATGAGCTGGCGGTAGGACGGCGAGTTGGGATTTATGTCCTCCAGAGAAAAATCGGAGACCGTCGGCTTAATATCTTCTGGACTTTTGGGGCAAGCCAGAAAAAGGAGACAAGCCGCCGCCAGAGAGAGTCTCAACAGTGAGTGATCCCCTTAATCAAACGAGCCGGAGCGGTGTTCGCCGCCATCCGTGTAGACGATGGAACAGTTGATAAAGTCAGCGCCGGGCTGGAGCAGCAGGTGGACCACATTTGCAACATCTTCCGGCTGAGTTGTTCTCCCCATGGGATTGCGTCTCTCCGTTTTTTCCACCCACTCTTCCCAATTCTCAGTGATCTTCGTAAGAGCTCGCGTCGGTGTAACACCGGCCTGGATGCAGTTGGCCGTGATGCCGTGCTTCCCTAGCTCCCACCCGATCTGACGGGTGATACTCTCCAGCGCCACCTTCGCCACACTGACCGGACCGTACCCTTCCATGCAGAGGTAGTTTCCTTCCGAAGTGAGACCAAGTACTCGCGATCCTTTCCCGAGCAGTCCGCCGTCAAACAGCTCCTGCACCCAGTAAAGGATGGACGTCCCCATAACGTGGACCGTCATGTCCATCTGCTTCTGTGTGACGGGACGTTCACCGAAGAAGTTGGTGGTGGTGCCGAAGGCGATTGAGTGCAAAAAAAGCTTGAGAGGCTCTCCTCCGGTAATTTCCTCAATCTGTGGGATAAACTCCTTCATGACATTTATGTCAGCGGCGTTCTTATTGAAAAAATGTACGCGGCCGTCATTGAGTCCTTTCAGCTCTTCGCAAAAGGCTTCAGCCTCTTTCTTGATATCACCCCTGTCAAAGTGAAAACCGATAATGCCGTAGCCGTCTTCCGCAAGTTTCCGAGTTGTTGCCCCACCGTGACCTGTGGAACAGCCCAGTATTAAAACCCATTCACTCATAATTAAACTCCTTTACTCGAGATGTCAATTTATCCCAAAAGAAAAAGGCCGCAAAAGAGTAAGCCGATGGTTAGGTAAACAGCGAAAATGAGCGTAAAATTGGTGCCTGTAGACATTCGAGGTATAGCTATTTCATGCAGATAAAAGAGAGCTACAATAAGACGGAGCTCATGGATTTCGCCGATGGAAAGCACGGCAATGACAAGGCAAAGCTGCCTCTTCCCCCCATGCTGATGGTTGATCGAATCAAGAAGATTAGCGACAAAGGAGGCAAGTTTGGCAAAGGGCTAATCCTTGCCGAAATGGATGTCAACCCAAAAAAATGGTTTTTTGACTGTCATTTCAAAGAAGATCCAGTTATGCCCGGCTGTCTTGGATTAGACGCACTGTGGCAGCTGACCGGCTTCTTTCTTTCGTGGATCGGCGGCACCGGCAAAGGGCGGGCTCTCGGCTGTGGCGAAGTGAAGTTCAAAGGCCAAATCCGCCCACACCACACGCAAATCCTCTACCGCCTCGATATTAAGAAGATTATCACAAAGCCCATCTGGATGGGCCTCGCCGATGCCACTGTTGAGGTGGCCGATCGGGCTATCTACTTCGCCAAAAACCTGCAAGTGGGACTGTTCGAAAACCTTATCTATCCTCCCCCGGCAGGAGAGACGGAACCGTTCTGACCGATGAATAGAGTTGTCGTAACCGGGCTTGGCGTCGTTTCGAGCTTGGGGAACAGTCGGACGGAGGTGCTCGATTCCCTCAAGAATGTACGGAGTGGTATCGAGTTCAATCAGGAGTATGCAGACCTCGGCTTCCGCTCGCATGTCTGCGGCACCATCACTGCCAACATCAAGGAACTTGTCCCTCGGAAAGACCTCCGCTTTATGGGGGACGGGGCGGCCTACAGCTATATTTCCATGGCCGAAGCGATCGAGGACGCCGCCCTTGTTGAGGAGGACATCACCAGTGAAATGACGGGACTTGTGGTCGGCTCCGGTGTGGCCAGCGGCGCACCGCTCGTCGAGATGGCCGACACTCTGCGCAAAAGGGGCGCCCGAAAAGTTAACCCATTCTATGTCCCGAAGATTATGTCAAGCTGTAACGCCGCCAATCTCGCCACCGCGTTCAAGATCCGAGGATACAGCTACACCATCAGTTCGGCCTGCGCTACCAGCAGTCATTGTCTCGGAAACGCTTATCAGTTGATCCAGGCCGGAGAGCAGGACCTCATGTTTGTGGGCGGCGGGGACGAACTGAGCTGGATTGTCTCAATCGCTTTCGATTCCATGGGGGCCCTCAGCTCCAATTTCAACGACTCTCCTCAAACAGCCAGCAGGGCCTACGACAGAGACCGGGACGGTTTTGTGGTGACCGGCGGCGGCGGAACGATCGTCCTGGAGGACTACGAACGGGCAAAGGCGAGAGGCGCCAAGATTTACTGCGAAGTGACAGGGTACGGCATCAGTTCAGACGGTCATGACATGGTCCGGCCTTCCGGTGAGGGGGCTGAAAGATGCATGAAAATGGCCCTGAAGACCTGCGACGCCAAGATCGACTATCTGAACGCCCACGGCACTTCCACGCCGGCGGGCGATATTACAGAACTTGTGGCTATTAAGAATGTCTTCGGGGAGAATGGAGAATTGCCGTATATCGGTTCCACCAAATCTCTGTCAGGTCATTCACTCGGCGCCGCCGGCGTCCATGAGGCGATATACTGCATCCTGATGATAGATAACAATTTCATCTGTCCCTCGGCTAACATCGAAAACCTTGATTCCGAAGCGGAGCCTTACCCCATCGTTCTCGAAACAATGAACGATTACAGCCTCAACCATGTGATGTCAAACAGCTTCGGTTTCGGCGGGACGAACTGCTCCCTCATTTTCAGTAAAGTCTAAGTGCCACTGCGGTGCGGCATTGTTGGCCTCCCCAATGTCGGGAAGTCTACTATTTTCAACGCTCTCACGGCGTCGTCAGTCCCTGCTGAGAACTATGCTTTCTGTACCGTAGACCCGAACATCGGGGTGGTCCCTCTGCCCGACCGGCGACTGGCGGAGCTGACGCAATTCTTCAATCCTGAAGAGACGACGCCCGCCACAGTAGAATTCGTAGATATCGCCGGGCTTGTTCGAGGTGCCAGCCGGGGTGAAGGGCTCGGAAATCGATTTCTGGCGCAGATCCGGCATGTGGAGGCGATCATCCACGTAGTGAGGTGTTTTGACGATGACAACACCACCCATGTGGAGGGGAGCGTAGACCCCATCCGCGACGCTGAACTGATCGAGACCGAGCTCCTTATGCGGGATATGGAAACAGCAGATAAGCGACTGGAGAAAGCTGAGAAAGAAGCGAAAGGCGGCGGGAAAGAGGCCAAGGCCCGCCGGGATTTAATGCACCGACTCCGGGGTCACCTTAATGAGGGGCGGATGGCGCGAACCTTGGACTGTGCGCCGGAGGAAAAGACACTGCTCCGTCAGCTTCACCTGCTGACAGCAAAGCGGATTCTCTACGTCGCCAATGTGGACGAGGAAGAGATCACTTCTCCGGAGAGGGGCAAAAGAACAGCGGCGCTCTTTGACTTTGCCTCGAGAGAGAACAACCTCGCCATCCGCTTGTGCGGCAGGCTGGAACAGGAGCTTGCACTCCTCCCCCTCGCTGAACAGAACGACTACCTTCAAGAGTATAACCTCCCTGAGATCGGCCTCCACAAGCTGATCCACGCGGCGTACAGTCTGCTGGAGCTTGAAACATTTTTCACCGGCGGCCCCGTGGAAGTTCGGGCGTGGACGGTCAGAAAGGGGACCCCGGCATCAAAGGCGGCGGGTGAAATCCATACCGACTTCGAGCGCGGTTTCATTAAAGCAGAAGTGTACCACTACGATGATATGCTCCGATACAGTTCAGAACCGGCACTTCGTGATGCTGGAAAAATTCGGATGGAAGGCCGAAATTATGTTGTGCAAGACGGCGATAT
>LUOC01000066.1 GCA_001626655.1 Fidelibacterota bacterium REDSEA-S14_B6
GTATATGACTTACCCCCGGCCTTCACAATTCTCGACGCCGTGCCGATGCCTCCCTTAAAGCCGTGGCACACCATCCCTGTCCCGCCGCCGACGCCCCCCTCCGCAACAGGTCCGCCGGAAGCGCTCTTCAGCGCGTCGTGGGCGTGGCGCTCCTTTACATGAAAGCCGTTAATATCGTTCAGGAAACCGTCGTACGTCTCAGCCACTACCGGCAGGGACCACCAGTAGCCGCTGGCGTCAGCGCCGCCCCGTGCGACACGCCACGAAATGACGGCGTCTCTCACCACGCCGACACTGTGAGTGTTGGTAATCATTACCGGCCCTTCCAGAAAACCGGACTCCTCCACCCATGTGGTGCCGGTCATTTCGCCGTTGCCGTTCAGGGAGTACCATCCTGCAAATACGGGATCGGCGTGGCTCTCATCACCCCGGGGAAGAACGGCAGTCACGCCGGTACGGACAGGGCCGCGCCCCACCTTCAGTTTCCCCTCTCCCCTGATGATGGTTGAATGGCCGACCTTCACGCCCGCCACATCGGTGATGGCGTTGAGTCTCCCCGGTTCGCCTTCAAAAGGGACGCCGAGGTCCCGAGCGCGCGATTTGTCATCAGCGGCCAGAAAATGGATTACGAGAATCAGTGATAGGAATCTCATCTTACTCGGCATAGCCACCTCAATTCCATATCGAATCACTCATCTTGATCACGTCGTCAACAGTCGCAATCTCCACATCCTTCAGGTAATCGAGATGGATCGACTTGAAGTCGAATCGAATGGCCACCTGTTTCACAAAAGCGGATAGATCGAAGGGGAAGTGCATCGTCTTCAGGGCGATGGCCATCATGGGAAACTCCGCCGTGGTCTTGTTGAGGGAGTGGAGCGTCACCCCTTCAGACTTGATTTTTTTTCGGCACATCTGAAGATCGGCCAGCCTCACCCTTCCCTCGAAATTCCATGGCGCTGTGTCGTCCCGGATCGATTCGAGATAGCGATATCCTTTTTCAAAGGATGCTTGAAAATGTTTTCCATAAGTCCTGCCTGAGAGCGCGTCCGTGAGAAAGCCTTCCAGCCGGGCCTGCTGATCCTGAACAAACTTTGACCAGATTCTGAAGTAGGGACGGTAGAGGAAATAGCCGAAAGGAGTCCTGAAGGAGTTTTCCCGATTGAAGAAACCTTTTACATCATAGGAGAGCTTCCGCAGCTGCTGCCGAAGCGGTTCGGGGAAGAGGAGAAACTGCTGCGACACGGCATCGCCCCGGCTGTCGAGGAGGAAGTCTTCAGGAATCTCCAGCTCCCTCACGTGAACGGAGTAGGACTTGTCCAGCCCGTGAACCGTTACCGAGATGAAAGCGCCCAGATCGCTCATCTTGATGAGATTGTGGAGGGCCCGATCGAACTCCGGCAGTGTACTGATGGACGGAAGTTCTGGCGAATCAGACAGTTCGGGGAAAAGAGCCAGCTGGCCGGTTGTATCTGAGTGAGTCATGATTAACCGAGTTTAACATGGTATGGGACAAGTTGCAACATATGGCAGCAGTCAGCTGTCCTTTGGCTTTGTGTTAGCATTTCTGAAATGCTAAATTGATGAGAGCACTGAGCGGCATAAAACATCTGAACCGGCAAGACCATATCAATCTGAAAAAGGGACGAGAGGGAGCAGTGGCCAAGCATGTCTGATAGGAACGTGGAAACTCTGGAAAGTGTAGTTATCCGTTTCGCCGGCGACTCCGGTGACGGAATGCAGCTCATGGGTGATCGGTTCACCAACACCGCCGCGCTGGTGGGCAACGACCTCGGGACCTTCCCTGATTTCCCCGCGGAGATTCGTGCGCCGGCGGGATCTCTCGCAGGCGTCAGCGCCTTTCAGCTTCAGTTCAGCAGCAGAGATATCTTTACGCCGGGCGATCACCTCGATGTGCTCGTGGCCATGAATCCCGCCGCCCTGAGAATGCATATTAAAGACCTCAGGTCCAGCGGAATCCTTATCGCCAACAAATCAAACTTTACGGCGAAGAACCTGAAGCTGGCCGGGTGGGAAGCCAATCCGCTGGAAGACGACTCCCTGAACGACTACCAGGTGTATGACATCGAGATCAGCAGATTGGTTGCCAACGCCATGGAGGACATGGACATCACCAGCAAAACGGTGGAGCGGACGAAAAACTTCTTCGGCCTCGGCCTCCTCTACTGGATGTACGGCCGCCCGTTGGAGCCGACCACTGAATGGCTAGAGAAAAAATTCAAGAAGCGTCCCGAACTCATAGAAGCGAACGTGCGGGCGCTGAAGGCGGGATACAATTTCGGCGATATCACAGAATCGTTCGCCACTCAGTACGAAGTAGGGCCGGCGCCCCTCGAGTCCGGCACGTACAGGAATATCATCGGAAACTATGCCACCGGGCTGGGGCTTCTGGCTGCGGCGAAGAATTCCGAGCTGCCCCTCTTTTACGGCGGGCGGCCTTTACCGGTAATCTTGCCGTCACCGCATCGTCCGGTCCGGGAATCTGCCTCAAGGGTGAAGCCATCGGACTCGCCGTCATTGCCGAGCTCCCCCTGGTGGTGGTCAATGTACAGCGGGCCGGCCCCAGTACCGGCATGCCGACCAAGACCGAACAGGCCGATCTCTTCCTCGCCATGTACGGCAGGAACGGTGAATCGCCAGCGCCGGTTCTCGCCCCATCAACTCCCGGAGACTGCTTCTTCACCACCTACGAAGCGTGCCGTATTGCAGTGAAGTACATGACCCCCGTCTTTATCCTGACAGACGCTTTTCTCGCCAACGGGTCGGAGCCGTGGATGATCCCCAGCCTCGATGACCTGCCTCCCATAAAGTTCTCTTACGCTGAGGCGAGGGACGGTCAGTACATGCCTTACGAAAGGGACGAGGAGACCTTGGCCCGCCGGTGGGCGATTCCCGGCATGTCGGGACTGGAGCACCGAATCGGCGGTCTGGAGAGGGAACATATCAGCGGGAATGTCAGCTACGATCCTGACAACCACGACCTGATGGTAAGACTGAGGGCCGAGAAAGTGGCGGGGATGACGCGGGAGATTCCCCCGACAGAAGTTTACGGCGACGCCACCGGCGACCTCTTAGTGCTGGGGTGGGGGAGTACTTACGGCGCCATCCGGACCTCGGTAGAGGCGCTCCGGTCAGAAGGGAAGTCCGTTTCCCACGCTCACCTCAAATGGCTCAATCCGCTGCCGGCGGACCTCGGCGAACATTTGCTGAAATTTCAAAAGGTGCTGATCCCGGAAGTCATCGATGCTGAGGGGCTGAACCTCGTTCGCGGAAAGCCGTTCCGGAAATCGCAAATCATTGCAAAAGTAAAAGAAATCCTGTAGGAAGAAACATGACAGAAACAGCCGTCCCCACGTTGACAAGGAAAGATTTCGTCTCAGACCAGGACGTCCGTTGGTGTCCCGGTTGTGGCGACTATTCCATCCTTGCACAGACGCAAAAGACCATGCCCGATATCGGCGTCCCGAAGGAGAAGTTTGTCTTTGTCGCCGGCATCGGGTGTTCAAGCCGCTTCCCCTACTATATGGATACGTTTGGTTTCCACACCATCCACGGCCGGGCGCCGGCCATCGCCTCCGGCGTTAAGCTTGCCAATCCGGACCTCTCTGTCTGGGTGATCACCGGAGACGGCGATGCACTCTCTATCGGCGGCAATCACCTTATCCATCTGCTGAGGCGGAACCTCGATATCAATATTGTACTGTTCAATAACGAAATCTACGGCCTGACGAAGGGTCAGTATTCGCCCACTTCCGAGTTCGGGAAAAAGACAAAGTCGTCTCCCTTCGGATCCCTGGACCGCCCGTTCAATCCTCCGTCCGTGGCCCTCGGCGCTCAGTCCACTTATGTGGCGAGGACTGTCGACTCCAACACGGCCCATCTGCAGGCGTCTCTCAAGCGGGCGCACGCGCATCAAGGGACTTCCTTCCTCGAGGTGTATCAGAACTGCCTCATCTATAATGACGGCGCATTCTCCCACGTAACCGACAAGGCGGTCAAAGACGACAACATACTCGACCTGCAACACGGCGAGCCGATGGTGTTTGGCAAGGAGGGAGACAAAGGTATCCGCCTGGACGGCTTCACCGCCGAAGTGGTGCCACTTGGAAAAGATGCATCGGCGGACGACCTCCTCGTCCACGATGAGCACGACCGGAACCTAGCGGCGATTCTTGCAAACTTTACTGAAGACGATTCGTTGCCGACGCCTCTCGGTGTCATCTACTCCGAAGAGCAACCGAAATACGAAGCTCTGATGACGGAGCAGATCGACGCGGCGAAAGAGAAACTCGGCGATGGCGATCTACAACAACTCATAGCGGGGACGGACACATGGGAGGTCGCTTAGACCACCCGATCCACTTTTTCTTTTTCGACTCACCTCCCTTAGCATCCGGCCCGAGGAGTTAGTCCGTGGCTTTCCGGACTGAAAAAGATACCATGGGCGAAATCGAAGTCCCGGCGGATCGATACTGGGGCGCCCAGACTCAACGTTCACTCCACAATTTCAAGATCGGCGGAGAGCGCTTCCCCTCCGAATTCATCAAAGCTTACGGCCTTGTAAAGCAGGTGGCCGCCGAAGTCAGCGCAGAGATGGGTGTGCTGGACAACGATCTGGCATCGCTCATCCGGGACGCCGCTCAGGAGGTGATTGACGGAAAACTGGACGACCACTTTCCGCTCGTCGTCTGGCAGACCGGGAGCGGGACGCAGACAAACATGAATTTCAATGAAGTGATCGCCAACCGGGCCATCGAAATGAGTGGCGGTGCGATGGGCTCCAAGACGCCGATCCATCCGAACGATCACGTCAACAAGTCCCAGTCGACCAACGACACGTTCCCCCTTGCCGTGAACATCGCCGCCGCCATGCGTGTGAACGAACACCTGCTCCCGGAATTGAAAGAACTGAGGGACGGGCTGGCGGCGAAGGCCGCCGAATTCGACAGCATTGTAAAGCTCGGGCGAACCCATCTTCAGGACGCGACGCCGCTCACGCTGGGACAGGAATTCTCCGGCTATGCCTCTCAGGTTGATCACGCCCTCACGGCGGTGAAGAACGGACTGCCCCATCTCTATGAACTCGCCTGGGGGGGCACGGCGGTGGGAACCGGACTGAACTCGCAGGAGGGGTACGCCGAGAAAGTGGCGGAGCGGATTGCAGAGAAAACAGGCCTGCCGTTCGTGACTGCGCCGAACAAGTTCGAGGCCATGGGGGCACACGATTCAGCTGTGGAAATGTCCGGCGCGCTGAAGACAGCGGCGGCGGCCTTGAACAAGATCGCCAACGACATCCGCTGGCTCGGCAGCGGCCCGAGGTCGGGCATCGGAGAAATCGTCCTTCCGTCCAATGAGCCGGGGTCGTCAATTATGCCCGGCAAAGTGAACCCGACACAGGCGGAAGCGCTGACCATGGTCGCTTCCCAGGTAATGGGAAACGACACGACACTCACCATCGCCGGCGCTTCGGGAAACTTTGAGCTGAATGTCTATCGCCCCGTCATCGCCTACAATCTGCTTCAGTCCATCAAACTGCTTGGCGACGCCGCAGACTCATTCAACGTTCACTGCGTGGCGGGGATTGAACCGAACCTCGAGCGGATCGACAGCAACCTTCGGAATTCCCTGATGCTGGTGACTGCTCTGGCGCCGCATATCGGTTATGACAAGGCGGCCCAGGTTGCGAAAAAAGCGCACGCCGACAGTGCAACATTGCGGGAAACAATCGTCGCCCTCGGCTATATGTCCGGTGAGGAGTTTGACGAAAAAGTGAAGCCGGAAGAGATGGTTTCTCCGGCCAAACGCTCCTGAGAACTTTTTTCGCTCTTTTTCGTTTCTGAATGGAGCCCGTGAAACAGACTCCAAAATCGTAAGTTTATCACCGTGGCAAAGTCAAAGTCCAAATCTCAGTTAAGACGGATAATCTTTCGTGTTCTAGCTCTGTTCGTGGCCTTTGGCGCCATCGGGCTCACCACCGTCTGGTTTCTCTCCCGGGATCTCCCATCACTGGAGCAGCTCGAGAATTACAACCCCGATCTTGTAACACGTATTTTCTCTGCGGACGGCGTACTGCTGAAGGAGCTTTATACTCAGCGCCGTGTATTTGTTGATTTAGAGGAAATCCCCGAAGAGTTGATCAGCGCTGCTGTCGCCTCCGAGGATAGGCGGTTCTACTCCCACTGGGGGATATCCCTCAGGGACGTCATCAGGGCGGTGGTGATCAACGCCATCCCGCCCCCGAAGTTTAGACAGGGGTTCAGTTCTATCACGCAGCAGCTCGCCCGAAACCTGTATGACACCATAGGATTCAAGAAAACAATTGCGCGAAAACTGAAGGAGATGATCACGGCCATCCAAATCGAGAAGACCTACACCAAAGAGGAAATCCTCGAAATGTACATCAATTCGATCCATTTCGGTCACGGCACCTTCGGCGCCCAGGCCGCCGCCAAGCGATACTTCAAGAAAGACGCTTCTGAACTGACGCTGGACGAATGCGCCATGCTTGTTGGAATCTTACCGAGGCCGGCCACATACAGTCCTGTCAACTATCCGGAGCGCGCCGTCCGCCGCCGGAATATCGTCTTGAGGCTGATGCGCCAGCAGAACATGATTACCCAAACAAGATACGCGGAAGCGCGCGCTCTGGAGTTGAGGGTGACGCCTGAACGGGACGATCTCGGAAAAGCGCCTTACTTCACGGAGTATGTCCGGCGAATCCTCGAGCGGGAAGACGAGGCACTGGATCTCGATATCTATCGCGACGGCCTCATCATCTACACCACGCTGGACAGCCGCCTCCAAGCCGCCGCCGAAGATGTCGTCATGCAGACAGTAGAGGCGAATCAGAAAAAACTGAACAGTCGCCTACTCAACGACAGGGAGGAGTTTGAGGAGCTGGCCTATCTCGGGATTTATCCCGAAGATTCGGTAAAGGTTATGCTGGAAGGGAAAGCGCCTCTCTATGAGGAACTTCGAGATCAATTGCTGGTACAGACCGCCTTCGTCGCGGTCGAGCCGAAGTCGGGGCACATCAAGGCGCTCATCGGTGGCCGGCCCGATTATCACGATCAGTACAACAGGGCAACTCAGGCGAGGCGCCAGCCCGGCTCTGTCTTCAAGCCGTTTGTCTATAC
>LUOC01000067.1:0-4840 GCA_001626655.1 Fidelibacterota bacterium REDSEA-S14_B6
GGTGGAAACCGATCAAGTCAGGTGAGTTTAGAGACTACTATGAAACACATTATAGCTTAACCTATGAAGATGAGTAAGCTCTCCCTCTTCATCATTGGCTTCGCCGGACTGCTAGTTGGGCAGGCCACTCAGCAGTTGCCGCTCCCTCCCACAGGGACAGAGCCCCAGACTCCGATCCTGTACAGGGAGTACGATACCGTCCCGCTGGCGTTGGAGAGGCCGATCGATCCTGAGAGTTATCATCTCGGGCCGGGAGACCGCCTCAGGATTAACATCAGTGGTGGTGTATTTGAAGAGCCGATCAGCGGTGAGTGGGCGCTGGAGAATATCGATAATTACATACTTGTAGATCCGACAGGGAACCTGATCGTCCCCCGTTTCGGCTCCATCAATGTGCTGGGGATGACGCTTTCGGCTCTTCAGCAGGAAGTTTCGAGCCGGGCCAAAGAGCAGATATATGAAGAAGTGCAGGTGGCGGTTAACCTCATCCGCGTACGGACTTTCAGGATTCTTGCTTATGGTGCCGTGAATCAGCCTGGATTCATTACCGTAACACCGGTCACACGTTTGATTGATTGCATTCGCTACGTTCGAGGAGTGCAGAAATATGCCCATTCGGACTCCGTCTACCTCATTCGTGACGGTGAACGGATCAAGCTCGATCTTCGAAGCTTCCTCGCTGAGGGCGATCTTGAGAGTAATCCGGTAGTGCGAGAAGGTGACATCATCTATGTCCCCTTTAACGATGCCATGGCGGAACAGGCGCGGTCTTTCACGGAGTACAACAAGAACGAGGTAATCGTCACCGGATTTGTCCGGTCGCCCAGAAGAATAGCTCACACTCCGGGCTACAGCGCCCGGGACTATATCGCTATGGCAGGCGGAATTCTCGATATCGGCAATGAGGAAGGGTGTAAGATCATCCGAGCCGACGGCACACAGCTTCGCCGTGCCCTCGACGAGGTCGTCAAACCGGGCGATATTATTGATGTGCCTGAAGCGGGCAAGAGCAAACTGTTCAAAAATATGGGCGCTGTCCAGTCACTCACAAGCGTGGCGAGCCTCATTCTCGCTTGGATGGCGATCGATCGCACAACTTCGAAGTGATGGTAAACCTCTCCGAACACGAACGGAAAGCCTACGAGCTGATCCAGAAACATCCTGAGATTCTGAACGATAGGGAAGCAAGGGCGGCAGTCGCCGCTCACCACGGGATGACCGAAAAGACGCTCCGCAACCGGATAGGAGAACTGAGGCGCTTCGGTCTTGTAACTCAGGAAGGGACAATCAATTCACAGGGCGAGAGCACCCGACGTGAAGAAAACATTTTTCTCTTGTGGGCACGGCGATGGTTCATCATAAAGAATGTTGCTGTTGTGGCAGTGTTGTCGGTGATTATCTCTCTCTTGATGCCGAAATGGTATTCATCCCAAGCGGTCATTCTTTCGTCAGGCGCCGGACGGTTCAACCTTCTTTCTGCCTTCGCCAACCTGCCACTGAATGAGTTCGGGTTTTCACCAGTGAACGAGGATATCAGCAGTTTCATCTCAATTCTGCAGAGCAGGAGTGTGAAGGAGAATATGGTGGAGCGATTCGATCTTGTGGAGCGATACGGCTCCCGTGATGTGGAATACGCCATGATGGAGTTTGAAGGGAATACCGAACTTCGCGTGACCGATGAAGGGGCTCTTGCCGTAGCTGTTCTTGACAGAGAACCGGAAGTTGCCATGAAAATGGTTCAGGAGATGTTGAGTCAGCTCGATCTCATCAATCGGCGGCTAAGCCGGGAACAGGGGAAGTACAATCGCCAGTTTCTTGAGGAGCGGCTGGAACAGACGAGAGTTGATCTATCGAGCGCCGAAGAGGAATTAAAACTGTTTCAACAGAAGACGGGCGTGGTCGATATCCTTGCGCAGGTGACAGCCCAGCTCGAAGCCTACGGACAGCTTCATTCTCAGGAACTGCAGGCCTATACTGAGCTATATTCTCAGCGGGCCCAGACTGAGGTCCAGTTGAACACAGTCAGGGCAACATTGACGCCGGACAATCCCACAATCCGCCACTACGAAGTGCTGTACAGTGAGCAGGATAAACAGTTGAGATCTCTCAGTCAAAAGCTTGACAGCGAACTGGAAAACCTGCTTTTGAGCTCAAACGGTCAGAATGTGGAATCCGACGATGTTCAGTCCTCCGAAGGCATCTGGCTCTCCATGGCCAGCTTCCCTGAGCTCGGAATGAGAAGCGTCCGCCTTATGCGGGAAGTGGAGGTTCAGAGCAAGCTTCTTGAAATACTTGTCCCCCAGTACGAGCAGGCAAGGATGGAAGAGAGCAAGAACATACCGACGGTTCAGGTCATCGATGAGCCGAAGGTTCCACTCAACAAAGCGAAACCGAAGAGGATGTTCATCGTTCTCGGCGCCGTTTTCATGGCGACGGTTTTCTCCACGGGCTACGTCTTGACCGAGTATCATACCCGCGATCTTAGAAAACGGCTTGGTTCAGCTTAGAGCCTTTTCGCCTTCAATGGGTCTCGCGGGACTCATCCTGATTCAACTATTCACTCTCTATATGGGGATCGCCCTGAGTCCCCTCCTACTCTTTCTTATTCCCGTTCTTGCACTGTCAGTCTTCTGGCTTATCCGCCATCCTGAATTCACCCTCTTATTGATCGGCTTCACAAGCATCATCAAAGGGTTCCTTCAGGAGCAGATCCCACTGTTCGAGACTTTGGACTTTACCGTCCTATTAGTGGTGCTACTCTGGGTCGGTCTGGCCCGCGTGGTCGTTTCGGGCGAATGGAGCATACCCAAATGGGCTCGGGGTCTGCTGCTCCTGTTCGCGCTTTTCTCAGGCGCGGTGATGCTGTCGGGATTGTACACTCCTTCTCCCCAGTCGGGAGGGTTAAAGATTGCAAGATTCCTCTTGTTTGCCTCTTCGATGTTCTTAGCGCCATTCGTTTTCCTGAAGAGGCGGGAAGATTCGGTGCGAATGCTGAAATACTTTAAGTTCCTCTCGGCGATGATCTTGTTTGCCATGCTGGTCAATCTGCTCTTGATTGCCACCTCGGGAGGACTGGTCACCTACTTGGTGAGGGCGTCGCTCCTTGGTGCGAACCCAATCGCTGTGAGCCGAAGCCTCGCTGTCATTGCCGCCATGGTTACCGTCATAGGGATCAGGCAAACGGGCTGGCGCCGATTCGGCGCCCTCTTTTTGTTGGCGCTTATTCTGCTGGCCATCGTTTCGACCGGTTCTCGAGGCCCTCTTGTAAGCTTCTTTGCGGGTATTACGGTCTTTACGCTCATGTTTGAATCGGCCGTTTACCGATCGCGTCTCTTCATGATCGGAGGGGTCTCAATCGTTATTGTTGCAGCACTGCTTCTGGCACTGCCCGAAAGTCTCACCACTCGGTTCCTTCAGATCACACAGGGCGATATCATTGTGACAGCGGGAGGTGTTGAACGAGTCAGTACAATCGCCACAAGATTGAACTTTTGGGAGATGTCACTGAAGCAGTGGACTGGCAGCGTCTTCTCTTTTTTCTTCGGCATCGGGGCGGGGGGATTCAGTTCTCTGTTTGTCTGGCGAGATTTTAGATGGTACCCCCACAACATCTTTGTCGAAGTGCTGGTGGAGCAGGGAATTGTCGGACTGACGCTCCTTTGCCTCATGGTAGTACTCGCCGTCAGGCATCTGCTCAGAGCGCGAAAACAAGGGGTCATTTCTGAGTACTCCTCGGTCTGGATTGCTTCCACGATTGTCAGTTTTTTCGCAGCCCAGTTCTCCGGTGATCTGAACGATAACAGAATCTTACTCATGTTTCTCGCCATTGCGCTCTCTTCTGTCCATCTGGATGGTCTGTTCATGAAAGAAAGAGGAAGTCCGCTCCTTGCTTGAAAAGAGACTGAGCCTCCGAACCGATTTTTTCATCACAGGTCTCAACGGCGTGGGGACGGTCTTGGGCATTTTTGTGGTGAGCGGCTACCTCGCCCGATCCCTCGGTCTCGATGCGCTTGGAGAATACCTGCTGGTGAGGCGAACTGTCACAGCATCTTTGGGCGTTCTGCTCTTCGGGCTGAATGTGGCGCTTCCGGCGCTCATTGCAAAGAATGATGGTCGAGGATTTGGCGATTCGGCAGCGGCGATTTTCGCTTTAGGGACACTACCGCTGATTTTGTTGATCGGGTCGGTTTCACACTTCGGTTTTATTGCCGTCCCGGTTAGCCTCCCATATATCCTGTTTACGGTCGGCTTCTGTCTTCTGACACTTGCTTACGCTCTTTTCAGAGGGCATCTCAACATGGTGGGAGCGAATCTGTTACAGCTCATTGCTGGGACAGTGGTCTCCATGGCGGCTGCATACCTCGCCTCCTCCGTGGAGCATCTTCTGCTGATGATCGGTCTCGGGATGACGCTGATATCTGGAGTCGCCTTCCTTCAGAGAAACAGGGGTATCCGTCCGGCGCGGATTTCATGGGGAGACACCGCTGCTCTTCTAAAGTTTGGGTCGGTTCGAGTTCCGGGCCTGCTGTTCCAGTTTTTCCTTCTCGCCGGAGCGCCTCTCCTCGCACTCTCTTACCTCTCTCTCACGGATCAGGCGTTCCTGAACGCGGGGATCAGTCTTGTACGGTCTTTTCTGATGGTGGTGGGCCCACTGGGAATCGTGTTATTACCGAGGGTCTCGAGCAGTATGGCGGGAGGCGGTGACCATCGGCTCAAGGCCAACCTCTCACTTCTGGTCAAAGCGACCCTCTATTACGCAGCTGTTATCGGTTTAGGGCTGAGCAGTCTCAGCGAAGAAATTCTGGTCCTCTGGCTCGGCAACGTGACGCAAGCAGGCGCC
>LUOC01000067.1:4878-10921 GCA_001626655.1 Fidelibacterota bacterium REDSEA-S14_B6
GAGTTGAACCCATTGTCAGCATCGGCGTGGGCGTTTTTTGGAGGCCACATTGTGTCGGGCGTGGCGAGCCTTATTATCGGGGAAAAGCTTTTCAGGCTGAAGTCACTCACCGGGAAATATGTGTTGTCTCTGGTTATCGCATTGGTGTCCGTAACCATCTTACTGGCGCTGAATCCTCTTACGGGAGTCTGGAAACTTTTTCTCTCTTTCGGATCGATTGTCACGCTCTGCCTTGTTCATTTCTCTGTTTCAAAAGAACAGTGGACTGTTGCACTGCGCGAAGTTCTCCGCAAGCAGCCATCGGAGAGTAATTGATTACGAACGAACACGCGCAAACTCGCCTCCTCCTCGCTTCTTCCATCCACCGATGGAACGATGTGAGGATATATCACAAGGAGGCGAAGTCACTTGCTTCGCGATATGACGTGACAGTGATTGGAGCGGAATCTCCGGGAACAGCTGTGGGCACTGTATCTGTGGTTCAACTTCCTAGGCCTCGCTCTCCGCGGCGGCGACTGTTGAATGCACTGAACATTCTCAAGGAGGGCATTATTGGTGGCGCACGGGTGATTCATTTTCACGATCCTGAACTGATCTGGGTTGGTCTGTTGCTGAAGCTGTTCCGTAAGAAGGTGGTCTATGATGTTCACGAAGATCTCCGAGCGATAACGCAGATTCGGAGTTGGATTCCAAATCGGCTGAAGGGTGTTCTCGGATTTCTAGCTCACTCAGTGGAACTGATCGGCCAGTGGTTCTTTGATGGCGTCATCCTCGCAGAAGATTCTTACCTGAACAATTTCTCGCAAAACGATAGGTTGGTTGTGGCTCGGAATTATGTCAGAATTGATGATCAGCCTCTGAACAAAAATCTCGCGAGCAGGAAAGTCTTTTATGCCGGTTCGGTCACCGCGGCGCGGGGAGTGGGTGATCTGATTGAAGCAATTGCGACACTTCAGCGGGAGGAGAGGAGGATCGGCGCCGTCATCGTGGGGAATCTGCCGGCTTCCGACTTCGAAGCGGTGACTCAATTGATCTCAGCCTTGCCGAATCCAGATGCTGTTCAACTGGTGAGCTATACTGACTTTGCCGATCTCCATCTGTTGGCATCTCGCTGTCGAATTGCCGTCGTTCCTCTCAGGATGGCCCGAAACTATGCTCGTTCCATTCCGACCAAAATTCTGGACTACATGAACTGGGGAATGCCATTCGTCTATAGCAGGCTGGAGCTGACTGATGAGTTATTTGGCCACGGCTCCGGTGGTATCGGTTACACGCCGGGAAACGTGGATGAGCTGGCTGGAGCAATCCGTTGCCTGCTGACCGATCCCGCTCTTCATCAAGGATTAAGAAGGGAGGCAAGAGAGAAGGTCAATAAGTTTGCATGGGAGAGCGAAGAGGCGGCTCTGTTTCGGCTTTATGATGATATCCTCTCTTCTGGAGAAGCCTGAGAATCTTGAACTTGCTGATCGCCTCTCCGGCGGTAAATTAGACCCACTTCCACCCGACTAGACTTATGGTTAATGGACCGGACGACATGCGAGTCTCAATTGTGATCCCCATGCGGAACGAGGAGAAGTACATCGGCGACTGCCTTGAATCGCTACTTGTCCAAGACCAGAATGGGGAGACGCTGGAGGTGATCGTCGTTGATGGCGCTTCTGAAGACAGTTCAAGAGAGATCGTGGAAAGCATGGTCCCCAGATTCACTCAACTGAAACTTTTGCAGAACCCTCGTCGCATCACACCAGTCTCTCTGAACATGGGCGTGAAGGCGGCCGCCGGTGAGGTCGTCATCATTCTTGGCGCCCACAGTTATGTGGCCAAAGATTTTGTTTCAAAGAATCTCCACTACCTCAACACCATGGTCGTCGATTGTGTGGGCGGCTCCATAGCTCCGGTGGGCGACAGCTATCAGGGGGTGGCCATTGCACTGGCAATGAGTTCGCCCATTGGAGTAGGGAACGCCTTCTATCGATACTCAAAAGTTCAGCGATTGGTGGATACTGTTCAGTTCGGCGCTTACCGGCGGGAGGTTTTTCGAAGAGTGGGATATTTTGATGAAGAGCTGGTGAGGAACCAGGACTTTGAACTGAACCACAGGATTGTGAGTACTGGCGGCCGAATTCTTCTCGCGCCGGAAGTCCACGGTTTTTATGTTGTCCGAAGTTCTATACCGAAGCTCTTCAAGCAGTATTTCGATTACGGCTACTGGAAGACTAAAGTGATTCTGAAAGAGATCGGCGCTTTCAGGCTCCGTTACCAGATTCCCCCAATCTTCATTCTTACACTTTTGATTAGTGGTCTGTTGGGTATCTTTTCACCTGCAATGTGGTCTTTCTTTCAAGGGATCCTGGCCCTTTACGGGGCGCTGGTACTGCTGACATCGGTGAAAATTTCTCTCAACAGCGGATTGAAGTTCCTTCCAGTCCTGCCCTTCGCGTTTATCACACTTCATTTCGGTTTCGGCCTTGGCCTCATCACATCGTGGACACAGCGGTTGATTGCAAGGACCAACGGCAATGGACGCAATTGAATCAGGAGAGATGTGACTGAAGCGATCATGTATCCGGGAGTGAAGCTTGGCGGGGGAGTGACGCTTGAAGATTTCGTGATCATCGGCCACGCTCCAATGGGGGAGGAAACGGGATCGAGGGAAACGATTATCGGAGACCGTGCACTCATTCGATCGCATACGATCATCTATATGGGAAACAGCATTGGTGATGACTTCCAGACCGGCCACGGCACCCTGATCCGGGAAGATAACACTATCGGCAATTCGGTCAGCATTGGAAGCCATTCCGTGATAGAGCACCACGTTGTGATCGAAGACAATGTTCGAATCCATTCTCAGGCCTTCGTTCCGGAATTCTCGGTCCTTAAGAGAGGTTGCTGGATCGGTCCAAATGCCGTTCTGACGAACGCGAAGGTTCCTCTTTCACCCAATGTGAAAGAAACGCTGGAAGGGCCCGTCATTCCAGCGGGGGCAGTAGTGGCCGGCAATCCCGCCGACAAGCTGAAAGACATTTCGGAGCTGGAATTGTGACTACGATCCCATTGGCTGACCTGAAGGCACAGTACGCTTCAATCAAGGATGAGGTGAACAGCGCTATCCAAAGTGTCATAGATGAAACGGCATTTGTAAAGGGGCGGTTCGTCAAGGCGTTCGAAGAGTCTTTCGCGGAAAAGAACGGCGCCCGCCACTGTATTGGGGTGGCTAACGGGACCGACGCCATCTATATCGCGCTGCGGGCCTTTGGCATTGGACGTGGCGACGAGGTGATTACCACTGCCTTCAGTTGGATATCCACTGCCGAAACAATACAACAGGCGGGAGCCACACCTGTTTTTGTCGATATCCATCCCGATTACTACACCATCGATCCATCTAAGATTGAAGAGAAAATTACAGAGCGGACCAAAGCTATTATTCCAGTACACCTTTACGGCCAGCCTGCAGACATGAAGCCCATCGTGGCGGTGGCGAGAGCGCACGGATTGAAGATCATCGAAGATTCAGCCCAAGCCCATTTTGCGGAGTACAACGGCCAGAAAGTCGGCACTTTCGGCGACGCGGCCACTTTCAGCTTTTATCCGGGGAAGAATCTTGGTGCTTACGGCGACGGCGGCGCTGTTATAACCGATGATGACGGCCTTGCGGAAACGATACGAAGGATTGCGAATCACGGGGCGCTCGGTAAGCACGATCACGAAATCGGCGGCGTCAACAGCCGGCTTGACGGCATACAGGCGGCGGTGCTGTCGGTGAAGCTCCAATACATCGATGAGTGGAACCGCCGACGGAATGAAATCGGAAATCGGTACAACGATGCTCTCGCAGGTGTCGGCGATCTTGTTACGCCTAAGATTCATCCAGCGGCGGAGCACATTTTCCACGTTTATACGGTGAGGACAGAAAAGCGTGATGCACTGAAAGAGGTTCTTTCCGAGGAGGGAATCAGCACGGGAATTCATTATCCCGTGGCGCTGCCGTTTCTTCCTCCCTTTACAGACCTCGGCTACACCGGAGAGCAGCTGCCCGTTGCATTTGATTATCAGGATAAGATACTTTCACTTCCGATGTATCCGGAACTGACATCAACTCAAATAGAGAGAGTCACAAGCGCCATAGCGTTGTTCTACGAACAGGAATGAAAAGGCGGCCGAACCTCACTTTATCTGTTTGGTTCGGAACCCTTGCACTTATCAGTTCTTCCTGCGAGACCCCTTCTCAACCCCTCGATCCTCCCCGGCAAATTCTGCTCCAGCCCGGTACGGTCTACAGGATGGTGTTCGGCACCGCCGTGGACAAGTTCGACATCGGAACTCTGTTTGAAGATTCAGTTCAATTATATCTCTCTCCTCTCGCCCCAATGTACCGGAAGTCGGTCATCATCAAGGCGGATGACCTAAGGGCGAGAGTGTCACCGAATTGGCGGCGATTCATCAACTGGGCGGAAGACCGCTCCTACAGCGTCGGGCTGGGACTTATCTGCAATTCACTGGCCATTGCCCCGGACTCGGATATCGACTACCTCAAAGCACTTGACCGGTGGGGGTTTGAGCTGTGGCTCCACGGCTGGGACCACGAAATCGGTGAGGAGACAGCGGAGTTTCAGGGCCACTCTCTGGCGCGCCAGAAACGGCACATCAACGCCTCTCTGAGTTGGGCTGAACGAAAGCTGGGAATCACTCTCACGACCTTTGGAGCGCCCGGGAATCGATCCGACAGAGCGACCGCACTGGCACTCCAATCCAGTCCGCAACTGAAGGTGTGGTTCGATTCGGGAACGGCAAGGAGTGTGCAGGATGTCATCGGTATCGACTGGATTGCCGAATCGACGACCGGCCGTCTGCGATCCTTCGAGGATTACACTGAAAGGGTGACGAATCTGTCAGAGAATGACGTGATTGTTCTACAGATTCATCCTGCGGAATGGAACGATTCAGATCTTGGACTGTTCGGACGAATGGTCGATCATTCAGTCCATTCGTTGGAGCGCAGACTGATGACCCCCTACGGCTATTACAGATGGCGACGGGACAGGAGTGCGCTGACGATTGAGAAAGTTGGCGAAAGGGAGTACCGCATTGACTGTACCGCCACAAGATTTGCCCACGGGCTCGAAACGGTGGAAGAGCCGTTCTTGCTGGAAGAGATGAGTCATGCAAAAGTTCTTGGCGAGTAATCTCCCGCCAGCTAAATTGCGGTAGACAGTAGGAGAATCATATCGGAATAGACTGCTAAAGGTTTTCGAGCGCGACAGATAAAAAGTCCTGTAAGAGGACGCAAGAAACAGAAGCCTTTAGCAGATGATACAGTTCCGACTAGTTCGACCGAATGTGATCCAGCGCATTCGGTTTTTTGTTTTCACCTCCTACATTTCATCAAGATTAAAAGAAAGACATGGCGCTGATTAATATCAGAAGAAACCTGAAGTACTGGTTTGTCGTCGGCATTTTGCTGACTGGAGACACAGTTGCTGGCGTATTCGCGTTCCTCAGTACGGCGGGAACGGCGCTACAGGAACGTCTTTGGTCATCTACTGAGATCGCCGCCACACTGGCGGCCGTCCAGCTGGTGTGGACGGGACTTTTCTACGCCAACGGCCGGTACCGTGTCGATCCGACACTTTCGCGATTCAGGGAAATCCAATCTCTTCTAAGAATCACCCTTACGTCGGTTTTGGTGGTTATCGTGCTGAATGAGATGCGCCCGGGACTTCTTGCGGTTGAGAGTTCCTTAGTTCTCACTTACTGGTTTTATCTGGTGGCCGGTCTAACGGCTAGCCGAATGACCATCAGGATGGTTCAGAAAGCAATGTTGGCAAAAGGCTACGGAAAGAAGAATACAATCATTATCGGAACAGACAGCCGCGCCATTGAGATAGCAGACCATCTCGCCGTTGAATCGACGGGCCATGAACTGCTCGGTTTTGTCAAATCTCGGAACGGTGATGCGATGCAGTCTGAGGAGAGTGCAGCCGCCCCTGTGCTCGGTGAAATGAGCAACATCCGCCAAATCATTGACGATCATCACATC
>LUOC01000068.1 GCA_001626655.1 Fidelibacterota bacterium REDSEA-S14_B6
TGTCTCACCCTCCTTAACCCCACGTTTCTTTCGGGCCGATTCTTATTCTTGAAGGTTGGTAATTTCGTTTTCTTTGGGCGCCAGCATTCCGCCTGAAATAATCATCTTCAACCCTTCCTCAACAGAGAGTTTCGAATCGATTGCATCACTTTGGGGAATCAAGACCATCACGCCCGACGTCGGATTTGGCGTGGTGGGAACGAACAGGTGATAATACGCTGTCCCGCTGGCGTCGTTGGATTCGCCGGTGACGAAGGCGATGGTCCAGATACCGACACGGGGGTAGTTGATGAGCACCGCTTTCTGAAAGGCCCTGCTCGAAGCGCCGCTCACTGATTGAGTAATCTGCTTCGCAGTTCCGTAAATGGTACTGGCGAGGGGGATTCGCCGGAGAAGAGCCTCTCCAATAGAAACCAGTTTTCGCCCGAGGAAGTTGGTCACCAGAATTCCCAGGAGATACATAAACAGAAGTCCAATGATAACGCCCAGTCCGGGAATGTGGAACGGGAGGAAGGGATCGATGAGGGGCGCCGCGAAACCGTCGAAAAAGTTGAAGAGGACGGTCACCACCCAGACGGTGGGTTTCAGTGCGTGCGCTATTATCGGTCAGTGAAGTTAATCAGTCGATCCGAATCGATCAATCGGAATGGGGGAGGGGGTACCCCTCATGTTTTAGGAGCCACTTTTTCATTGCAAGTCCACCGCCGAAGCCGCCGAGCGTGCCGTCATGGGCGATGACGCGGTGGCACGGTATGACGATGGGAATGGGATTGCTTCCATTGGCGCTTCCCACCGCCCGGACCGCCCTGGCGTTGTTGATCCGTTCAGCGATCTCTTTGTATGAGGCGGTCTTTCCAAAGGGGATCTGGGCCACCTTCCCAAGCGCTTTTTCCCGAAACTGCGATGTCTTCAGATCGACGGGAAACGTGAACCTCTTCCGGTCGCCATCGAAGTATTCCTGAAGCTGCAATATTTCATCGCTTAAGTCTTTAGAGTCTTCGATCAATTCTTCTTCGGGGAAGCGATCAACAATCCACTGGAAAAATGCGCCGTCTGTTTCGGACGGTAGGCTGATCTTGCAGACGCCCCGGGGCGTCTTGGCGATGAGGAGTCTTCCTATGGGGGTGTCGAGAGAGGCGTAGGCGATCATGCCCGGAGGTCTTCCGGCCGTATGGGGAGCTTCCGGATGCGCTTGCCTGTTGCATCGAAGATGGCGTTGGCCACTGCAGGGGCGACTGGAGGGAGTCCCGGCTCGCCGGCGCCGCCGGGCGGCTCATCGCTTTCGACAATATGGATCTCCATCTCCGGCGTTTCGTCAATCCGGAGCAGCTCAAATTCGTGGAAATTGGACTGTTCCACGGCGCCTCTCTTGATGGTGATCTCACCCTTCAGAGTGGAGGTGAGGCCGTAGATGATGGAACTCTCCATCTGCATTCTGATACCGTCGGGGTGGACGGCGAGACCGCAATCGATGGCAGACACTATTCTGTCCACAGTGAATGTTCCGTCGCTCTTTACCGTCACCTCAGCCACATTTGCAACCCAGGAACCGAACGACTCATGCATGGCGAACCCTCGTCCGCGCCCTTCACCAAGTTTTGTATTCCAGCCTGACTTTTCGAAGGCGAGCTGCAGAACGCCGAGATGACGAGGTGAATTCCTAAGGAGCGTCATCCGGAACCTGAGAGGATTCATGCCGGCCATGTGGGCCAGCTCATCAATGAATCCTTCGTTGGCGAAGGCGTTCTGTGAATTGTACACCGACCGCCACCACCCGACTGGGACCTTGGTGTTCGTCATGACGTAGTCCACAAGAATGCTCGGGAACTCGTAAGGGATATTGCTGGCTCCGTTCACGGCGCTCCTATCGAGCTGTCCGCCCGAGAACCGTTCCGGCCGGAGCTGCCCTGAAATCGATGGGGCCACGACACGGTGGGACCAGCTTCTCGGTCGATTCTTTTTCGTCATGGCCGCCGAAAGCTTATGGATGCTCGTCGGCCGGTAGAAATCGTGGGCCATATCCTCTTCTCGAGTCCACAGCATCTTTACCGGCTTGCCGGTCTTTTGAGAAATCTCCACCGCGTCCGTAACAAAATCGGCCCAGAGCCGCCTCCCGAAACCTCCACCGAGGAGCGTCACGTGCACTCTCACTTTCTCCACGGGGATACCGAGATGCTCCGCCGCCGTCGTCTGGACACGTTGAGGAACCTGAGTCGGCACCCAAATCTCGCACTCTCCATTTCTCACATGGGCGACACAGTTCATCGGCTCCATGGTTGCGTGGTGCGTAAACGGTACTTCGTACTGTGCCTCGAAAACTGATCCGGCCTTCTTATGCGCTTCAGCGACGTTGCCCTCTTCCCGGGCCACCACAGCCGTGCCGCCGCCCTTCTTCTCCATCATCGATTTGATTCGGTCGCTGTCCCACTTTGCGAAATCGCCGTGATCCCACTGAATGTTTGCTGCACGATGCCCTTGAATCACCGCCCATGTATTCTTCCCGACGACCGCAACCCCCTCTTCTATCTCAAATATATCGGTGACGCCTGATACACCTTTCGCCGCCTTGGAGTTGAAAGATTTTGCCTTTCCTCCAAAAGTTGGGCACCGGACAACTGTGGCGTGGAGCATGTCAGGAAGACGAATGTCAATCCCGAACTGGGCCGAACCGTTTACGCGGGAGGGGGTGTCCTTCCCCGGCATCGATTTTCCAATCAAGTTGAAATCTTTGGGATCCTTCAGAGGAGGATCATCGGGCACCGGTAGGGCAGCAGCCTTAGATGCCAATGCTCCGAAGGTGAGTTCCCTTCCGCTCGAGCGATGAACCACGGTCCCTTTAGAGACCGCGCATTCTGATTTGCTCACGCCCCACTCTCTCGCCCCGGCCTCAAGGAGCATTTCCCGTGCGGCGGCGCCCGCTTTCCTGAGCATTTCAAAGGAGCGCCGAATGGATCCGCTTCCGCCCGTTCCCTGACTGCCGTACTTGTCTGGATGGGCATCGGCCTGGGCGACTTGTATCTGCGACCAGTCAGCCCCAAGTTCATCGGCCACGATCATCGGGATGGACGTCCTGACATGCTGGCCCATTTCGGATTTCGCCACGGTGATAGTGACAGCGTTGTCAGGACTGATGGCGAGGAAAGCGTTAGGTTCGAACGGTTGAGCAGGGGCGAGCCCCGCAGCGACGAGCCTTTCTTTTGCCGGCAGGAAAACGCCAATCATCAACCCCGCACCGGCGGTTGAGGAAACTTTCAGAAAATCCCGGCGGCTGACAGCAGACTGACCCATCACACTTCCTTCGCCGCCCTGTGAATCGCTTTCCGAATCCGCTGGTAAGTGCCGCAGCGACAGAGATTCATTTTCATAGCGACGTCAATATCTTCATCCGACGGGTTGGAATTCTGTTCTAGCAAAGATGCCGCCGTCATGATCTGCCCCGACTGGCAGTAGCCGCACTGAGGGACCTCTTCCGCAAGCCACGCTTTCTGGAGTGGGTGGGAGAGATCGGGAGAGAGGCCTTCGATGGTGGTAATCTCCGAGCCGTCGGCGTATTCCACGGGCGTCATGCATGCCCGGGTCGACTCGCCGTCAAGATGGATGGTGCAGGAGCCGCACAGTCCGCGGCCGCAGCCGAACTTGGTGCCGGTGAGGCCCAGCTCATCCCTGAGCACCCATAACAGCGGTATGTCGTCAGGAACATTGACGCTCTGTTTCTTGCCGTTTATAGTTAGAGAGTACCGAGCCATGAATCTAGACGAATCTACACCCTAGCCCGAAGGTTGTCAAGGAAACTTGCCCGACAGATTACTTATATCCCCTCACGCTCAGGCAGTTGTCGAGAGTGGATAAGATAAACGCCAAACAGAATCAGCGCCCCGCCGCCGAACAGCTCGGCGCCGTAAGTCTCACCGAGAAAGACCCAACCAAGGATCGCCGCGATGACTGGCGGTAACAGTCCGAGTGTTGAAATCTGGTTCACCGATAGATGATTGTAGAGCCAGAAGTAGATGGTCCACGTAATCACCGTGCCGAATACGGCGAGATAGGCAAGTGCCGCTATGCTTGTGCTGTTCCACACTGTGGCGGACGGTTCTTCCAGAATGTAGGCCAACGGTATCAGCACGACTGCCGCGATGGACTGGGCCATGACGTTGACGTGGAGAGGATCGACTTCTCTATGATGTTTCTTTAGATAGACATTAGGCCCCGACGCCAGTATCACCGCACTCAGAATTGCCACGACGCCGACAAGATGGGTCTCGCCGGCTCCGCTCTGGAACGCTACGATCAGCGATACACCAGCCAACCCCAGCAGTCCGCCTCCAAACCTCCGTAGTGTGAGCGGCTCAGATGGGAGCATGAAGTGAGCGGTAACAGAAACAAAGATGGGAAGCGTCGCCCAGATGATAGCTGCAAGGCTTGAGTAAATGTACTGAGCGCCCCAATAGGTAAGGGAATAGGCAGCCACAAAACTGAGCAGAGAAAAGCTGAAGTAGACCTTCAGTGCGGTAGATGACAGATTTATCTTTGGTTTCCGCCTCAGAAGAAGGGGCCACAGAATAATTGCAGAAAAGGTGAATCTGAGGCCCAGTCCGAACATAGGCGGGATGTAATCGAGACTGATCTTCAGCGCCAGCCATGTTGAACCCCAGACGATGTTCAGGATCGCGTAAAGGGCGAAAACTCTCGGCGTCATGATTCAGACCGGAAAGATCGTATGGAAGAAAAGAGCCGGCAGCAGGGAACTAAGCGGCGGAACGCTGCTGCCACAGCACCACCACAGGACTCGCCACGTAAATGGAAGAGTACGTGCCGACGAGGACGCCGACAATCATGGCGAAAGAGAAATAGCGGATAACCTCTCCGCCGGCGATGTACAGCACAAAAACGACCGCGAAAGTTGTAAGCGAGGTGATGATCGTTCTCGAGAGCGATTCATTGATACTCTTGTTAAAGATGGAGAACTGATCGAGGTTCTTGAGCCGCTTCATGTTCTCCCTAACTCTGTCAAAGACAACGATCGTGTCGTTAAGGGAATAACCGACTATGGTGAGAAACGCAGCAATGATGGCGAGCGAAATCTCGTAATTGAGAATCGAGAATATGCCAAGAGTGATGAGCACGTCGTGCACGAGGGCGGCGATAGCGCCGATGGCAAACCTGAACTCGAACCGAATCGAAATGTAGATCAGGATTCCGATAATCGCCGTGATGATGGCGAAGAGCGCTTTTCCTTTCAGTTCAGAACCGATTTTCGGGCCAACATTTTCCATTCGCCGGAAGTCGAGGTTTTGATCCGGGAACTGTGCCTGAAGCGCCTTTTTGAGTTCTACCGCCATGTCACTGGCTCCGGGGCTCACCTGAAGCCGTATGAGAATCTCATCGGGGGAACCGAACGTTTGCACTTCACCGACTCCAACATCGAGAGTCTCCAGGGCGCTTCTCACCTTGGCAATGTCCGGCGGCTGTTCAAACCGAACCTGGGCCAGTGTGCCTCCCGTAAAGTCTATACTCAGAACGGGGCCGCCGTTAAGGAAGAGGGATACGAGTCCCGCAAGGATAAACGAACCGGAAATGATAAAGCCGAACTTCCGCATACTGAGGAAATCGATGTTTGTCTGCTTGATGAATCTCATATGCTCAGCGCTTTCAGTTCGCGCTTTGAGGTGATCACATTGAAGATGGTGCGAGTGGTGAAGATGGCTGTAAACATACTGGTGAGGATTCCCCAGAAGAGGACAACGGCGAATCCTCGAATCGGTCCTGTGCCGAACTGCATCAGAACGAGCGCGGCGAGAATGGTCGTAACGTTGGCGTCGATGATGGTGGTGATGGCCCGGGAGTAACCGCTGTCAATGGCGGAGCGGGGTGTTTTCCCTTTCCCCAACTCTTCCCTGATTCGCTCGAAGATGATAACGTTGGCGTCCACCGCCATGCCGACGGTGAGGATCAGCCCGGCGATGCCCGGAAGCGTGAGAGCCGCCTTGAACGCGGCGAGTACTGCGAGGACGAGAATGAGATTCCACATCAGGGCGAACGATGCGATGAAGCCTGCGCCTTTGTAGTAGAAAGCCATAAACGTGAGGACGAGCAGAAGTCCTGTAATGATGGATCTCGTTCCCTGATCGATGGAATCCTGTCCCAGCGATGGCCCGACTGTCCGCTCTTCAATGATATCCACCGGAGCAGGCAGGGCGCCCGCTCTCAAAACGATTGCGATATCTTTCGCCTCGTTCATGTTGGCGAACCCTTCAACCTGAGTCTGTCCGTCACTAATCTTTGTACGGATGACCGGTGCCATGTGAACTTTTCCGTCAAGGAGAATGGCGAGGCGCCGTCCCACGTTGGCGCCCGTAAGGCGAGACCACGTCTTAGCCCCCTCGGAGTTCATGCTGAGGGTGACAATCGGCTGGCCGTTGTAGAGCGTCGCCTGTGCCTCTTCGATAACGCCGCCGGTGAGCCCTGCATCGGACTCGAGGTGGTACATCCGGTAGAACGCCTCGGCTCCCCCTTCTGGAAGGGTCCAATTCTCAATCTCTTTGGTGAGCGAAAACCGTCCCTCGCCGGCATCGAGGAGACTCTGAATCTCCGCCATTTCAATAATTCTGTTCACTGCCCGCAGGTTTTGCTCCGGGACGCCGAGATCGTTTCCGATCTGCCGAAGGAGCGAAGAAAAGGGCCGCTCCTCGAAAAGGTCCTTGTCCACCAGAACTTCGGACGTATCCTCGGCTACAGTATCTTCCTCTGTCGTGCCGAACAGCTCCGTCAACGACACCTCCTGCTCATCTGCTGTACGGGCTTCTGTCTCCTCGGCAACGGGCGTTTCTTCCGTCTCAAGCACACCGTCCAGTTCGTCACTCCCTTTCAGAACTCTGTCCATTCGCGTCAAGAGATTCTGCGTCACCGCTCCATCTTTCAGGAGGGCGAACTCCAGCAGGGCGGTACTTTCCAGGAGTGATCTTGCCCGGTCGGGATCCTGAATTCCCGCAAGTTCAACGATGACACGCCTGTTTCCCTGCTTCTGAATGGTCGGCTCCGAGACGCCGAATTCGTCCACCCTGTTCTGTAAGATTTCCAGCGCCCTGTTGATGGCGTCCGTCGCCTCATCTTCAAGGGCGGTTTGAATAGCCGTCGGATCGCTCCCGTAATCCATAAAATATCTTGTGAGCCGCAGCTCCTGCGCCTGAGCCTCGGCCATAAAGCGGCCGATGAAGTTTTCTGTCGCCAGCTGATCCTCCGCCTTTACCTTATCGAAGACAGCGTAGAAGCGGTCATTCCGGTTTGAAGCGAGGTTCTCAACGAGAGTCGGGATATCGACCTCCAGAACGATGTGCATACCGCCCTGTAGATCAAGTCCCTGGCGAATGCTCTTCTTCTCGAGGTCTTCCAATGTACCGGCTTCGGTCATGGCCGCCTTCTCATTCGCTGAGAGGGAATTGAACTTGAAAGTGGGGACGAGTGCGTAGAGTCCCCAAAGCAGGACTACGCCGATAACGATCAGTCTGGGTGTATTTTTCTTAAACATCTGTTGCTGTTTCCGCTCTGTCTTACCCGCCGGAAAAGCTGGCAAATTTAGGGCGATGTGTTATGGTAAACCATCATTTTTCTGGAGAGGAAATTTGATGTCGGGCCAATACGGAGCCGCCATCTGTCACGACGCCTTTTCGAATGATTCTCTTCCCTCGCGGAACGACCAGAAAGCGATTCCGAGCGCTCCCAGCGAATCGAGTCCGCCCACGCCCGTGATCTCGTACCCCGCACTGGTGATCAGTACCACGACCGAGAGGTAAAGGCACGCCTTGGTGCAGTTGGCATCGGCGAGGAGGGCATCTGAATCGAGGACCCTGCCGATCTTCGTCTTGTGATGAACCAGCAACTGCATCGTCAAGATTGAGATTACCGCGACGATAACCCCCCAGAAAGTTGTTTCCGGTGCATGCCCCTGCCAGAGGTCAGCTGCGGCAGTGAAGGCGAGGCCGGCCGTCAGCAGAAAGAAAGAGGCGCCAGTTATCCGCAAGGCTCGCCGTTCAAAGCGGTCACGCTCTTCACCAAGATTGTGCCGTATCCTGTGGACCATGTGAAGTATGCCGAGACCGGAGATCACCTCCACAAACGAATCGAGGCCAAAGCCGAAAAGGGAGAGAGTCTCTCCCGCAAGACCGAGAATGACCGATACGACGCCCTCGATGAGATTGTATCCGATAGTGACGAGCGCCAGTATGTGGGCCGTGCGGTACAGCGAATCACGGAGGGACTTTGACTCATTCTCCGCTCTGTTCGGCGGGGACACGACTTTCAGTTCCTCAGATGAAAAGAGATGACAAAGTTTCTCCCGGGGCCGTTCACGCCTGAACCGTGCTCGCGGTAATTGCGGTCGAGCAGGTTTTCGAGAGATAACTGCAGAATCAAGTTCCGGCCGAGCGTAACTCCCCCGCGGGCGTTGACGGTAAACCATCCGGGGGTACCGCCCGCAGGAATCCGGGGATCATCGAGGTCATCGGAAGACAACTTCTCCTGTTGTAAGGCGAAGCGGGCGAAACCGTCAACGAACAGTCCCCTTCGGCTCCACCGAATGCCCGCGAGTCCAAAGAGGGGAGGGATACCGCCCACCGGTTCATTCAGCGTGGTGTTCTGGCCGGTGGTCGAAGTGAGATTGGCTCGGAAAGTGAGAGCGCTCACCGGGGAATAGTCGAAGGCGAATTCCGCTCCACTGATCACCGCCTCACCGAGATTCCGCTTCGTCTTCACCTTGAACACCTCCCCATCGATCACAACACTGTCGGCGCCGGCGTAGCTGGCGTCATCACTGGTGAGAATATCGGTAATGTCGGACCGGTACACTGTTGCGCTCAGCCTGAGGTTCGGTGAAGAAACTTTAAGTCCCAAATCTGTATTGAGC
>LUOC01000069.1 GCA_001626655.1 Fidelibacterota bacterium REDSEA-S14_B6
CAGTTGGCGGTTGAGTTTTTAGGTTGAGAAGCATAATGTTGCTTTTGGATGTGTATCCCGAATTTGTGTATCCCGAAAGTATCTAAAGTTGTCGATACGGGACTATACGGGTCTAAAGCCATATGTGTCAAGGTACAATACAGCCACTAACGAGAAACCCCTCAGTAAAGAGGGGTTTTAGAGGAGCGGAGAGAGAGGGATTCGAACCCCCGTAACACTAGGTGTTAACCGCATTTCGAGTGCGGCGCATTCAACCGGACTCTGCCATCTCTCCATTTCAACAACCAAGAAGAAAGAACCAAACTCCAAGCCAAATAGGCGGGAGGAATTTATACTTTTCGGCGGGAATTGAAAAAAGCAGTGAGGATCGATCCGCACTGCTCTTCCAGCAGACCCCCCTTTACGGCAGTCTTGTGCGAGAATCGCGGATCACCGCACAATTGGTAGAGGGAACCGCAACACCCTTCTCTCTCATCATAGCATCCGAAAATCACCTGCTCAAGCCGCGAATTGAGGATGGCGCCGGCGCACATGGCGCACGGCTCCTTGTGATGGCAATCACTTCGGCATGGGCCGTCGGATCTCTCAGCATCTCGCACTGGTTGTGCCCCTTGCCGAGGATGTGATTACCTTTCACCACCACAGCGCCAACGGGAACTTCCTCCATATCGAAGGCGCGCTCCGCTTCCACGAGGGCGAGCTTCATCCACTTCTCGTGCTGAGAGGCGTTCACGTCAATCTAGAAACAGGGTGCGCGGGCGTGTGGTTAGAGGGTTTCCCGGATTCGCTCAATTTCAGCGGCAAGCTTCTGAATCCCCTCCACAGTTGAAAAATCGGCCGAGAGATCTCCAACGTTCAGGCGGTTGACCTGCTCGAGACTTTCGCTAAACTTCCCCTCGGCGAAGTAGGATGAAGCGATTGTCCATATAATATGTCTTGAATCGAGGTTGTTATCTCTGGAAAATTTCCAGACGGGTCTATCGCTTTCCGCAATGACTGCAAAAGAGGTGTCACCAGCCATTGTCAGGAACCTGAGACCGTTCTCGATCGCCTTGCCGTGCGTATTCTGGGCGTGGTAGGCGAGGGTCAGTCCGGCGATGCACTCCTTGGCAGGATCGTGAGGCGGATCGCGGAGGAGCAGTTTTCTGTCGTCCCAGGTGGTGTCCGTCAGAGCTTTCTCCAGCCCCTTCTCGAAGCGGAAGACACTGGAATCGATCTCGCCCAGCTTTCCGTATGTCCACCCTTGGCCGTTGTAACCGTCCTTGTAGGTGGTGTCCCTGATGACGGCGCTGACGAACCATTCATTTGATTCGACAAACTTCCCCTCGGCGTAGAGGACCCAGCCGTACTCGCTCATATCTTCGTCGGTGGCTGTAACGCGCTTCCGGCAGCCGGTGCCGATCAGGATAGCCGCCATCAGAAGCAGAAGCTGCATTCTGGCTAAGTTTTTCATCTGACGAGTGTCATTTTCTTGGACTGTGAAACCCCGGCGTCCGAAACGAGGCGAATGACGTATATTCCCGAAGAGACTGGCGATTCTCTCATATCGCGGCCGTTCCACCTGAGGGCGTGGTGACCGATGCCCAGCACCCCTTCGTGGAGCGTCCTCACCCGCTGGCCGAGGATGTTGTAAACGGCGATGTGGACGCGCTGGTCCGGGCCGCCAAAGAATCCGATGTCAAATTCCACGTTGGTAGATGAGTTGAAGGGGTTGGGATAGTTGTTCCCTAACAGCGTTTCCTCGGGCACTTCGATAGTCCTGTCACCAATCTTGAAGTAGCCCATGGACCGGGTCCACGCCATGATCTCCCCTTTCTTGGAGATGGTCGGGAGCTCCTCCCAGATTCCGCCTGTCATCTGGTAGATGGCCTGATCGTCAGGACTGAACCGCTCGTCGGGCGTGATGGTCACCATTACCGGTTCGTCAAACTCGACAAGTGGGTGACCCATTCTGTAGAGTCCCCCCTCCGCTGCGCCCATCTGGAACAGAAGCGAATCGACGATCATGAACGGTTTGTCGAAGGGCACAGCATTGGTGGACTTGGAGGTTACTCTAAAGCCGCCGTCGTAACTGGACGCCTGCCACGGTCGGTTCGCCCGCGCAATGGCGTGGGTGGCGGTGTCGTAAACAGTGGTGTCGCCCACCAGCCCCTCGCCCTTCATCTCAAACCGGTAGTGGGCGGTGGTGTCAAACTCGAAATTTCCGGCCCACGTATAGAGCCCGAGAGATTTCATCTCGACGGCGCCAACAGGAATGGATTGATCCTTGTAAATATACAGATCGAGGTTCTTCGCCTTCTCTTGTGGATCGGTGACCATTAGTTCGTAGTAGCGGGTGAATGATGGGTTCTGCCCGAGAGTCAGCGAATACTGTGGCCTCGGGACACGCTTAATATCCATGACAAAAGTGGTGTCGATGTTCCTCGTTACACCGTTGACAGTTCCATCGGAGACCCTCAGTTTCACGGGCGACTGTTTGGTCCAGTACGATTGGGGGATAAATGTTACTTCCACCGTATCCGGGGTCAGAGCGATGGTCTTCTCCGTATAAAGTACCTTCAGCTGTGTGGAGTCAGCCGTAACCTTGTAGGTGAGCGTTTCATCGTCCAGATCATCGAGTGTGAAGGCGATGACGAGCGTATCATTTTCCCACATCTGCATCGTCTCGGGAATGGACGTCTTCGCAGAGTCACCGTCCACATTGATATAGGCGAACTGACTGTACCTCGGCTTTTCGTTCCTGTTGACCCTGAGGGTAAAATCGTTGGTGGCGCTCCGGTTGGTATTGTCAATCACTTTCAATGAGATCGGATAGTCCGTGGTGGAGCCGTGGTACGGCGTCGCCCAGGTGATTTCACCGGTGACGGTATCGATCGTCACCGCCGTCGAACCTGTCTTCAGGATAAGCGAATCAGAAGTGGCGAGGGTGGTGCTGTTATAGAAATAGTAATTCAGCGTATCGCTCAGGAGTGTGGCAGTGTCGGGATCTGTCGCCTGCACAAAATGTGAGAGGTCAACTTCTTCTTTGATCTTCACCGAATCCTCTGCGAGAATGGTCGGCGCTTTGTTGAGCCGGTAGAGACCGGGGTTTGTCGTAGTG
>LUOC01000007.1 GCA_001626655.1 Fidelibacterota bacterium REDSEA-S14_B6
GGTCAACAATGCGGGAATCAATGACGGGGCGGGGTTGGAAAAAGGGAGCCCAACTCAATTTCAGGAGTCGCTGCAAAATAATCTGGTCCACTATTACTATATGGCGCACTACTGCCTCCCAGCGCTCAAAGACTCCAAAGGCAGTATCCTTAATATCAGCTCAAAGACCGCCATTACGGGGCAGGGAAACACTTCGGGGTATGCCGCTTCGAAGGGAGCCCAACTAGCCCTCACAAGGGAGTGGGCGGTGGAATTGTTGAAACACGATATTCGTGTGAATGCTATTGTGCCGGCGGAAGTGATGACGCCATTGTACAAGAAATGGCTCGAGACGTTCGATAATCCCAATGAAAAAAAGAAAGCAATCGAAAAAAACATTCCATTGGGGAATCGCATGACCACCGCCAAGGAGATTGCTAACATGGCTGTCTTTTTGATCTCAGAACGGGCGTCCCACATCACCGGTCAGCATCTGTTCGTGGACGGCGGTTATACGCACTTGGATCGCTCCCTATCTGACATCGTGGAGTAAAATGATCCTGTACCAGTTGATATGTCGTAAGACTGTGATCATTGCCCTCGGCTTGTGGATGATGGCGCTAGGTTGTCAGCAAGAAACAGTCGGTCCGCCCGCGCCGGTCTATCCGATCCCATCTCAAAGACAGTTGGATTGGCAAACTTTGGAGTTTTACGCTTTCATCCATTTTAATATGAATACGTTCACCGATAAGGAATGGGGTACCGGCGGTGAGGACCCGTCACAATTCAATCCGACGAAACTAGACTGCCGCCAGTGGGCGAAAACATTCAAAGACGCCGGGATGAAGGGGATCATAATCACTGCAAAGCATCACGACGGCTTTTGCCTCTGGCCTTCAAAGTACACGGAACATTCTGTGAAGAACTCTCCCTGGCGGAACGGCGAGGGGGATTTGATTCGAGAGCTGGCAGATGCCTGCAAAGAGTTCGGATTGAAACTGGGCATCTACTACTCACCGTGGGATCGAAACCACACCGATTACGGTAAACCGGAATACCTGGACTATATGCGTAACCAGTTAACAGAATTGCTTACCAATTACGGGGACCTGTTCGAAGTGTGGTTTGACGGCGCCAACGGAGGTACAGGGTATTATGGCGGAGCCAATGAGGACCGGCGTGTGGACAAAAAAGGATACTACCAGTGGTCCGCCGTTCATGCACTGGTCAGAAAACTGCAGCCTGATGCTGTCATCTTTAGAGAATTACAACCTGATGCGGTCATTTTTGGTGATGCAGGTTTGGACGTCCGCTGGGTGGGGAACGAAAAAGGATTCGCCTATCCCACCACTTGGTCGAATTTGATGCGGGACTCCGTTTATGCCGGTATGCCCGAGTACTCAAAACAGTATTCGGCCGGGCAGGAAGATGGCTCCCATTGGGTGCCTGCGGAGGTGGACGTTTCCATCCGGCCGGGGTGGTATTACCATCCGGAACAGGATGACAAAGTGAAATCGCTCCAGAAACTGATGGACATCTATTACGAATCGATCGGCCGCAACGGATCGCTGCTGTTGAACTTTCCGGTAGACGATCGGGGACTTGTCCACGAGAATGATGTGCGGCAGCTGAACAAAATGGCGAAACAGATCCGACTGGACTTTGCGGAGGAGTTGGTGAAGGGCAGTCCTGTCTCGGCCACCAACGTTCGTGGAAAAGGATTTGAGGCGGCGCTGGCGGTGGATGGAAATCCTGACACTTACTGGGCGACAGAAGACGAAATCGCGGCATCCAGCCTGACTATTGAACTGAGTGAGCCGACCACATTGGCTATCCGGCTTAATATTCTGGACGCAAAGGCGTGCCCGGCCATTTCGAATATCGAAGTCTACCGGGCTCCACCGTTGCATGAAGAGGCTGCCGGACATTCGTAAAGAAACTGAGGAAACCCATGGAAACTAGTCATCTTGATCACTTGGTCCTGACAGTTAAGAGCATTGACGCGACGGTGGATTTCTACTCGCGTGTGATGGGTATGACCAGCGAAACCTTTGGCGAAGGCCGCACGGCGCTAACCTACGGTTCGCAAAAGATTAACTTGCACGAACTCGGCAAAGAATTCGAACCGAAGGCGCTGAACGTGAAGGCCGGGAGCGCCGACCTCTGCTTCATCACCGAGACGCCGATTGATGAAGTGGCCGAGCATCTCAAGAGGGAAGGTGTCGCTTTGATTGAGGGTCCGGTCGGACGAACAGGGGCGGTTGGCCGAATAATCTCGGTCTATTTCAGAGATCCGGATGGGAATCTGATTGAAATGTCCAATTATCAAAATGGCGATGAGAAGAAATAGAATGAAAAACAGAGATCCCTTTCGGCTGAAGTGGTGGTTACTGCTAACCTGTTCGATGTTTATCTATTCGTGCTCTAACTCGAAAGAGAGACGGCCAAACATTCTGTTCATCATGAGTGACGACCACGCCGAGCGGACTGTCAGCGCCTACGGGAGCGGACTGCTCCAGACGCCGAATATCGACAGGATCGCCCGCGAGGGGGTTCGGTTTGAGAACAGTTTTGTCACCAACTCCATCTGCGCCCCGAGCCGGGCGGTGATGCTGACGGGGAAGTACAGTCACTTTAACGGCGTGCTGGATAATGATCAACATTTTGACGGCAGTCAGCAGACGTTCCCCAAGCTGTTGCGGGAGGCGGGCTCCGAGACTTCAATGATCGGCAAGTGGCATCTGAAGAGTGAGCCGACGGGATTTGACAACTGGAAGATCCTGAGAGGACAGGGGGAGTATTACAATCCGCTCATCCTGGACGCAGCGGGCGAACGAAACGTGACGGGGTATGTAACAGACGTTATTAC